>NZ_JAEPRP010000016.1:10970-64435 GCF_016652895.1 Ensifer sp. SSB1 | reverse complement strand
AGCAACTGACGCATGGCGAATACACTGCTGGCCGGCACGAAGATGCCGCCGGCCAAGGCAAGATAGACGGCCTCTATGCACACATCAACGCTGACGGAGGAAGGGATGTAGCCCTTCGCGCCACATTCAAGCGCCTTCATGATTTGGCCAAGCTCGTCCGTGTCTGCCAGGACGATGACCGGCGCCGGCTCGAATTCCGACGACAATCTGCGAATTTCTTCGGCGACGGTCGGTTCAGATGCCTTTCTGCCGCCGATGTTCAAGAGGATCGCAGACAGTTTAGGCCAATGACTGTGTCGCTGCCGCCATTCCTCGATTGATCCAAGGGCCAGCACACGGATCTCCGCCTTGTGGGCGACAATGCTTTGTGCCAAGCATTGCCGGTCAAGCGCACGACCGTCGATGATAACCAGCAAGTGTTCCTGCTGTGCTGATGCCTCTTGGCGCACCCCGGCAGTTTGGAAATGTTCGCCGGACAAGTGCACGGTATCGTTAGATAATTGCTTTCCATTCGATTTTTTTAAGATCATAATTACATTACTCCCCGACCCGTAAATATTCAGGCCGCGCGCGACGATAATTCCCTCAGGGTTGCGCTACCAGGCCTTGAAAAATACTTCGGTTAATACTTGGAGAGCTTGCCGACGCATTAACTTGACGGAGACTCTCCGCTAAAAATCGTCTCAAAACACGCTTACTCTACAACAATCAATATATTAGAGACTACTACAAAGGGCGGCTGCGGAATACGATCAAATTGGGGTGTTGCGGATGAAAAAAGAAGTACGCCGCGGGCGTCGGCTGCTTTGAAATAGGTATCAGACATAGCAATTAAGTACTATGCGCTGGTCGCCTGCCCTTCCATCCAAGGGCGCCGCTCGATCGCGACACGATTACCGTTAGCACGTGCCGGTCGGAAAGCTCCGGTGCAAGCAAGTATGGCGAGCTCAGTGCCGCGTATTGCTTTTCGGAGCGAATTTCGTGCATGCCATGGCGGGTCGCAAGGGCGTGCGCATGGCCGCGACATACTCATCGGTCAATTCGAGCAAGGCCACGGCTATTTCGTCCCAGGACCATCCGGCATGCTCGGCAAACTCCGTCAGAATCCGGAATTGATCGCTCATTGCCAACTGACACTCGAAATCGCGTTCGGCACCGCCGACGACTTTGGTCTCGATCGTTTTCACCATTGTTCCTCCTGTTCGACAAGTAAACTCTGAGGAACGACCGCGGGTTCCGGCGAAGTTGACAGCTTTGCCCGCAATCCGTCGAATAGAACCCGTGACCAAAGTTCGGAAAAGCGAGAGATTTCTCGCCCGATAGGCAGCCGGGCCGGAACCTCTAAGAATAGATCACGCGCTGCCGTTATGACTTCTTCGGAACCATTCTCGCGATCAACGGTTGGGCTCCCACAAGTTAGGAGGCTTGATCATGAAGAAAATCATCCTGGCAAGTGTTATCGCGGGCCTGTCCTTCGGCGGTATCGCTGTAGCGCAGACAACCGTCGTCGTGCCCGGTGAAGTCAAAACCTATGTCCTTGAGCAGAGCGGCCCTTCCGTCGTCTATCAGGGCGACATTGTCGTGGGAACGCGCCTTCCAGATACCGTCGAGGTCCACACGATCCCGGATCAACCTACCTACGGCTACGTGGTTCTCAACGACCGGAGAGTGCTGATCAATCCGCAGACCCGCGAGGTCATCGAGGTCCTGAAGTGATCGTCAGCTCAAAACATAAATAGCGGAAGGACAGTAAGATGCTTGGAACCGTACTGCTGATCATCCTGATCCTGCTGTTGGTCGGTGCAATTCCCGCATGGCCCCATTCTTCGAATTGGGGCTACGGGCCATCCGGTCTTGTGGGCGTTCTGGTCGTCGTACTGTTGGTCCTCTTGTTGATGGGGCGGATCTAATTGGAAACAGGCCAGAGCGCGTCACCGGCTGAGCCCGACCTTGTCTACGTTTCAGACAAGGAGCCGGGCTACAGCCGGCGGCGTGTAGAAGGTGGTTTTTGCTATCGCCGTCCAAACGGCGCCACCTTGAAAGATCCTGGGATCATCGCCCGCATCGAAGCGCTTGGCTTGCCGCCAGCCTATGAGCGTGTCTGGATCTGCATGAACAAGAACGGCCACCTCCAGGCGACCGGCTTTGACGCGCGCGGGCGAAAACAATATCGCTATCACGAGGCGTGGCAGAATTTGCGAAGTCTCGCCAAGTTCGACCAGCTTCAAGCCTTTGCCAAAGTGCTGCCACGGATGCGCCGAACCGTGCGCAGACACATGGATGGGCCGATCGACGACCCGACCACGGTTCTTGCGACGCTGGCTGCCCTGCTGGACCAGGCGCCGCTTCGCATCGGGAATTCGAGCTACGTCGAACAGAACGGCAGCTACGGCGCCGCCACGCTTCTCAAACGACATCTCAGCATCCGCGACAACCGTATCGAACTGAACTTCAAGGGCAAGGGCGGGCAACGCATCCGCCGGCGGCTGCGCAGTCCCAGACTGCAACGGATGCTGGAGGAGATTGCCGAGCTTCCCGGACGCCAGCTCTTCGTGTCGGTGGGGCCTGACGGCAAGGCCCAGCCGATCGAGTCCGGCCGCTTTAATCGCTACCTTGCCGATGTTTCCGGCGCGCCGATTTCCGCCAAGACCTTCAGAACCTGGGCAGGAAGCGTCGCCGCCTTCGCGGTCGCGCGAGAAGCCCTGCAGGAAGGCCTGCGCCCAACAGTCAAGCAAATGTGCGAAGCCGCGGCGGACGTCCTCCACAACACGCCCGCCGTTTGCCGCAAGAGCTATGTCCATCCGGCCATTCTCGCCCTTTCCAAACCGGGCGGAGCAATTCCGCGTGGCAGCCGCAACGCAAAGGCGCCGAACGGCCTTCGCGCTGACGAAGCTGAGCTTGCCCGGTTTCTGAAAAGACACGGGGCAAAGACGTCGCGATAGGGCCGAGACGTCTCGCTCGAGCATCCCTTCGTTGGCGCTTCGCCGACTAACCGGTGGCTGGCTCAACGTCGCCCGTGACGGGAGCCCGCCGACATATCCCCACGACCGGCACCGGTCTTGGCCTATGAACCTGCAACCGCTCTCTCTCCCCTTCGATACTGTGATCCGGGGTGGAACAAAGTCACCGAGTGCGGGTTGGAGGAAGCTTTTCTCCAGGAGAAACCTTTGCACACCACCGGGCAAGATAGAAGCGCAGCCATACGCCCGCAGGAAATGGCGATGCTGCAGGACGTGCTCAATCAACTGTTGAGAGAGAAGAACATCTCGCCCGCGGACACGCGGGCGGAAACCCTTGCGGCGCGCATCATCGAACTGTTTCGATCGGGCGTCCGCGATCCGGAGGCTCTCAAGCTGATGGCCGGATAGAAAACGAAGCCCAAATGCAGCATGCCGGCTGCGCGCCGGCCCGGCGAAGCAAATACCGGCAACCAATGGCGCGCTAGCCGGTTCGGCTGCCGGAGGAGTGCACGGTGATGCGCAAGGAAACGCCAGCGCGCGATGATCCATACAACCCGCCTCTTGGCAATTCTGCTGCGGACAATCATCCGCTCGAAGGCCAATTGGCAACGTTGCGGCAAATGACGAGAGAACTCGAGCACGAGATCGACGACATCCTTGCGGATGCGCGTGAACTCGTTGGCTCAGCGCCCGGCGTAAACCGCGCGAAGGTGATCAAGGCGCTCGTTGCCGACAAGCGTAAGAAGCTTCTTCGCCTGCAATCCTACCTGGTGATGCTTGAGGAGCGCGTGAACCGCGAAGCGATCGGCTCCCACTGAACAGCCGACCCTTTGCCGAAGGCACCACCGCTCTTCCCTGGAGATGGAAATGCCCAGTCTATTGCGTTTTCTCATTTGGCATCTGTCGTCCGGTTTCCTGCTGGGCGCATTCACCGCTCTGGTGATTGCGGCTCAAAATCCCGAGATACTGGGCCACAGGGGCGCAATCGAGCCTCTCGCTCTTGCCATGCAGGTTTTCGCCTTTGGCGCCTCATTCGCCATGGGCAGTCTCGGCACGGCCTTGATGGGCAAAATCGATTGATCTCAACGAGCTGTAGCCGCGTGCTTGCAAGCGCTTGGTCGCGCCGCGCTCGCTGGGGATATCAATCCAAGCTCACTGGCAGCGTTTCCGACAGGGAACAAAAAACGGCTTCGAGCACTTGGGCACGCATACGCAGTACCCTGCGGATCGGCGTGGCCTGCGGAGGAAACACCAACATCACACGATATCAGGAGATCGAGATGGCACAGCACCAGCCCGCTTCCTACGAGAACAAACCGCGCGCACCTGCCAAACGAGGGCGCGCACGGATCATCAATCCGTCGGAGGCCGTTTATCACGGGCACTACGATCTTGCGGAATTTATCGCGATGTATAGTTTGACGCCGCTGGACGCGCGGGAGATCTTCGCGCGCATCGGCCCGGCCCGCAGCGACCTCGACAGATACATGAAAGCACACCGGCAAGATATGGCGGGGTGATTGCGAGAACTCCAGCGCACTATGGCTCCTCGGTCGCCGCCGGTGCGGCGGCCGCATGATAGGGCTCCAGGAAGCGATCGGCCGATCCTGCCAGCCGCCACCGTAGCATTCCATCGCCGCAGGCTACGTCGACCGTCGAGCTCAGCGCCTGCGCCGCGCTGCGCCTCAGCACCACCGCGCCGAACCCGGATTGCGGCATGCTCGGGCCTTCGGCTCCCGGCAGAACGCGCTCTTCCCAGGTGATCGAGAAACCGCGGATCGGTCCGCGTTCGGCAAGGGTCCACCGCACGGAGATCGCGCCGGCTCCCTCTTTCAGTACGCCGCTGCGCAACGAATTCAGCGCCAGTTCGTGGATCGCCATGCCAAGGTTCTCGATTGCGACCGGCACCAGCGCCAGAGAGGGCCCTTCGGCCTGGCATATGTCGCCCGGGTGAAACGGCGCCATCTGTGTCTCTACAAGGTCTCCGAGATCGGCGCCTTTCCAGTCGGCAGAGGCAATCAGATCGTGAGAGGCCGCCAGGGCCCAGATGCGTTCCTCGATACGCTTCTGGAACGTGGCGGCATTGGAAGCCTCGCTGCGGCTCTGCCTGATCATTGCAAGGATAATGGCGTACTGGTTCCTGACCCGGTGGTTGACCTCGCGCAGGAGAAGGCGAATGCGTCGTTCCTTTTCTTTGGTCGACGTGATGTCGCGCGCAACCATCGATGCCCCGACGATCTTGCCTGCACCGTTGGGAATAGGCGAGACGGTCAGCGAAACGGTAACGTAGCTTCCGTCCTTGCGTTGGCGCACCGTCTCGAACGGCTCGATCCGCTCCCCTCGCCTGAGGCGCTCGAGCAGTTTCATCTCTTCTTCGTGAAGGTGCGGCGGGATAATCGTGAGGATAGACTGCCCCATCATCTCATCGGCAAGGTAGCCGAAGAGCCGCTCCGCCGTCACGTTCCAGGTGCGGACCGTGCCGTCCAGATCCTTGCTGACGATAGCATCGAAAGACGATTCCACCATCGCAGCGAAACGCGCCCGAAGGACATCGTCGGCGACAGCGTCCTCATCAAATAGGCGTGACGGCATCGGTCTGCTCGCTTCCGGCCGGACATTCTTTGTGGGTTCGTATTGCCTGGCCCAGCTACTACGTCCCAAACTCCCAAATTGTTCCGCTGCATGGGAGTTCGGCGCCCACTTTCATGGAGCTCGGGCGCATCAGCGCGAACTGCGATCTTCTACCGACTTGCGTTGGGCGGCTGCCTTTTCTTGGAGCGAACCCGAGATCCTCTGCCACCCAATGATGGCTGGCTGCCAAAGTGGGGCATAGCAACGGGCCGCTTGGCAACCAGGCGGCCCGTTGCTTGCATGATCAGGCCAGGATCACGACAACTTCCAGCGATGAAGGGTCGACGATGACGATCCGGCCATCGGCCAGGACGAAGAACAGGTAACCTTCGTAGGCCGGGACAATCCTGACGATGCGGCCCGGCAGCGGTTGCAGCTTGACCTTGGTGGTCCGGGGCACGACGACGCCGACCGAGACATCGAAATCGACATCGATAGGCCTGACCTTCTCCTCCTTGATGACCTGAGTGATCTCGGTCTTTTGTTCGACCGTCACTTTGGTCGTGGACTTGGCGCTCTGTCCTTGGCCAGACGGCTTGGACTTGCTTTGGCCAGACTGCGTGGCTTCACCCTCCTTGGCGGGTTGCTCGTTGCCCGATTGCTGGCTTTTGCTTGCGTCGTTCTGCTTTGCCGCACCCTCTTGTTCCTGGGTTTGGTTCTCGGCGCCGACTTTCTTTCTGTCAGTCTTTTGCTGCTCAGTTGTCTGACCTTGCTGTGCTTTCCCTTTCCCCTGCATCTCAGGCTGTTGGCTCTGTTCCCCACCGCCCTTTGGGCATTCCGTACCAACGGGACATTTGCTCGACTGACCTTGGGCTGGCTGTTCGGCGGCCTGCCCCTGAGCGGGCTGTTCTGTCTGGGCGAAGGCCGGGACGCCCATGGTACCAAGGCTCAAGGCCAGGGCACTTTTGACAAGGATATTGGTCATTGGAACTCTCCAACTTGTTCATCAGCACTGGCGCCCAAACCATCATGCTTTCCTAATGTTCCGGAGGATCAAGACAGAGCAAGGGCCTGGAGAGAACCAATTCGGCATCTGCGAGTTGGGGTGGCGTCTCAAGATTGAGGAGGATCCATGAATGGACTGGAACCGTATCGAAGGGAATTGGAAGCAGGTCAAAGGCAAGATCAAGGAGCAGTGGGGCAGGCTCACCGACGACGATCTTGACCAGATCGCCGGCAACCGGGAGCAGCTCGAAGGCCGAATTCAGGAGCTCTACGGGATCGAAAGGGACCGCGCCCGCAGCGAGGTCGATGATTGGTACGGTCGCCAAACCTGGTAGGTCGTGGTTCATCTGGCATGGCCGCCCCGGAGCACACGCAACCCCAGTGCGGCCTGCCTAAAAGAATGAGCGCCTTAGTGGCCATCATTCAGCCTTCGGTCGTCATTGACCTTCCTCTCTGGAACTCCATGGGCCAGAGGGCTTGCCGCAGCCCCTTGTGCAGTGCATTCTTTCGTGGGTCCGCATTTCTCAAATCGGACCTTAGTCCTATAGGACTTGGCAAAGGTCTTACCCACTTGGCGCGCACTCAAATCTCAGAATATTCTAATGCAACTATAGCGTCACCCAGCACCGCGGCTGCGGTCCATTGGTGTTGGTGACTTCGGGACCAATTTGCGCCGTGGCACCAATTGGCACCCCGAATGCATCAATGGAGCCGTGAAGCTGCACATGCAGGAGCAATAACGACGAAAGGCGACTGCCATGGAGCCCATGCCACTGGCTCAGGTGTCGCTGGCCTAACAATGAGAATCTATACCGCTTTTGCTGCCGGAAAGTTTGTTTGCAGGGCGACAACGTCTAGTTCGAATCAATAGCTTACATTCCCGAACTGATATGCGGTGGGGCCGGTAGCGAGCCGGCATATATTTCGTACCTTTTTTTTGCGGTCAGAAGCGAGTGAAAATGAGCGAAATCCGTTCGCTTGAACGTGCGGACATTCCAGCGATTGCAGGCATGTTCCAGCGGGTGTTCCGTAATGACCAGGGCCGACCACCGCCGGCACTTGCCGATTACATGCAGCAGCTCTACCTCGACGCCCCCGGCTGCGATCCCGAGATACGCCCGCTTGTGCACGTCAACGACAACGGCGCCATCTCCGGTTTCGTCGGCGTCAACGTCCTGCCCATGCTCCTGAATGGCCGCCGGCTGCGGGCAGCGATCTGCGGCTCGCTGATGGTCGAGGATCACGAGAACGATCCCTTGGCCGGGGCGCGCATCCTCAAGGCCTTTCTCGCCGGCCCGCAGGATCTCTCTTTCAGCGAAACCGCAAGCGACGTCTCGGCCCAGATGTGGACGCGCCTTCGGGGTGTCGTCCTGCCGCAATACAGTCTCGATTGGGTGCGCGTCATCCAGCCCGCGTCCTTCAGCCTAAGCGTTGCGTCGAACCGCATCGGGCCGGCGCGGCTCGCAGCGCCCATTGCGCGTGCCGTTGACGGCGCTTACCGCAAGCGGATGGCGCCGGGCGAACAACGCTGGTCCGCCGTGTCAACCGCCGGCACAAGCCAGGCCGGCTTCACAGCTCAGGAAACCGATCGCAACGGCTTTGCCGCCGTGGTCGATCGCTTCATCGGACAGTTCCCGCTGCGCCCCGACTGGGCTGAAGGGCAACTCGACTACATTCTCGGCGATGCGGAGCAGAAGCCCGAACACGGCACACTTGTCTACGCGCTGGTCACGACACGCACCGGCACGCTCGTCGGTGCCTTCGCCTATTACGTTAGAGCCGGGGAAATCGGAAGGGTCCTGCAGGTGCTGGCGCTGCCCGGCCAGGCCGGACCGGTTATCGACTGCCTGGTCGGTCACGCCGCCAAACGCAACCTTCCGGGCCTCAGGGGTCGGACGCAGCCAGCACTGATGGAAGCCATGCTCGGACGCCGGATTGCGTTTGTCCATGTCTACTCAACCGTCCTCCACTCCCGTGATCCGGCCATCATCCAAGTATCCCGGGAAGGACAAGGGTTCTTCAACGGCATTGCCGGAGAACACTGGTGCCGCCTGATCTCCGGCACCTTCAGTTAACATGGCACTGCGGCACCGCTTGCTTCGAGTTCGTCCGCTATGCCGGACTCCATGGGGCAACTCCGTCATTGGTCAGTCTGGGCTCGGCTGCATATTCCAGCAGCGAGGCACCAGAAATGTATACGCAATCGGTATTCGTCAGCCCCCTGCAACATTGATGCGACATCGATCAAAGGGACGCTTTCTTGCTGCTTCGTCACGAGAACATTCGATGGGGGGGCTTAGCGAAGAGCAACCCAGCGTCACTGGCTTAATTCCATGAAGAGGTATAGATTGACCGGCCGGTCGTGGCCCCAGAGCCGACGGCCGGGAATGACTGCATGGGAGGTCGGGCGATTGAAGCTTGTCTCCTCCAAGAAGGTTCGTGGGTCGAGGCCGATATCGGCGATGTCCCGCGCGAAACTGAGAGCGTCAACTGGAAGATGGGCCGGAAATCGCGGCCTCCAGGGAGGTTTCAATGCAGCGGGCAGTCAATGATATCAACGGCCAATGGAATTCAACCGAGCTTGAAATGCTCCAGCGAACATTCGACCGCGTCTGCCTGTGGCAGAACATCCCGCCCAACAGTCTGCGTGCAGGACGGCTGGTTCGTTATCTCAACGATCAGCTTCGTGGCGGCATCTGCGACGAGGGCACCCTGTTTGAAAACGCCATGTTGCTGGAGCGAGCGCGTTCCGAGGCGACGTCCTTCCCCCGGCGCGGCGCACCGATGCGTGTACTCAACTAGCTCCGCGCCATCGCAGGGAGCGTGAGGCCTGTGTTTTGCGGGGCGAAGTGTTTCCGCCACCAACGGGCCGGCGCGACAAGTTGCCATGACCTCAATCGAAATCGTCCCGGCTTGCCAGGACATGAACCCGGCTAGCCGCGACATGTGAATGGGCGGGAACAAATCCGGCGCGCAGGCGATTGAGTGGTCATGAAAAAAATGATCCTGCCGACAGCGCTGTTGATGCTGTTTTCCGCCGGTGTGGCCTCAGCCCAAGCCCTTCTGCCGGATGCGATCAACACTGCTCCGATCGCACCTACTTCATTGGCACCGAAGACGGGCGCTTCGGATCAACCCGATCCCGCCATCGTTCGGCTTCAAGTTCTCCTGGACCGCGCGGGTGCATCACCGGGCGTGATAGACGGTTTTGACGGTGAGAACGTTCTCAAGGCGATTGCAGCCTTCGAGGCCATGCAGGGTCTGCCCGCAGACGGCAAACTCGATCCCGATGTCATCAGGCGCCTTACGGACGAGGCGCTCGTGGTGCAGCCCTACCTCGTTTCCGAAGCAGACACCAAGGGGCTCGTTGCCACGATCCCTGAAGACTATTCCGAGCAGGCGAAAATGGATCAGCTCGGATTTACGAGCGTCGCGGAGAAGCTCGCCGAGCGCTTTCACATGGACATCGATCTCCTCAAGGCGCTCAATGCCGCCTCGACGTTTTCGGTTGGCGACACGGTGTCCGTCGTGATCCCCGGTGCGCCAAGGAAAGGCACGGTCAAACGCATCGAAGCCCATCGGCGCTCCGGCCAACTCATGGCCTTCGCCAGTGACGGCAACCTGATCGCAGCCTATCCGGCCACAATCGGGAGCCGGGAGACCCCCTCGCCCTCCGGGACGCACAAGGTCAAGGGGGTCGCTCACATGCCTCCCTATGTCTACAATCCGAAGATCAACTTCCGGCAGGGCGACAACCGCAAGATCCTGACCTTGCCCGGCGGCCCGAACAACCCTGTCGGCAGCGTCTGGATCGATCTATCGAAGCCAACCTACGGTATCCACGGCACGCCAGAGCCATCGATGATCGACAAATCCGGATCGCACGGTTGCGTTCGCTTGACGAACTGGGATGCGGAGGAATTGGCAGGGATGGTCAAACCCGGCGTGATCGTCAAGTTCGTAGACTAGCCCCGCCGAGCGGGGCTGCTACGACACGCATGCGAATGAATAGATGAGAGAATGCAGCCGCCCGAACGGGCAGTTCGACCGTGTATGCCTGTGTCGAGCAATCAGCGTATGCGCGTCTGAGCGCGTACAATGTTCATCTGAAGCTCATGGCTCGTTGCATATCTGCCGAGCACCTTGATCAGGCGCTGCTCTTCGGTCCTGTGAATGCCGGTGCGCCGGCAATAGTCCGAAACGTCCCAGATATGCCTGGCCTGGGAGTTGTCGACTGTTCGGATATCGGCGTGTTTCATCCTGTGCCTCCCCTTGCAAACGAGTAACGTTGGGAGATCGCTTTGGTTCCGCCCGAGACGCTGAAATGCAAGGCGCCGGCGGCATTTGTTGCCTTCAAGGGAACGTAGTTTTCGCCCGCTGGTTTGGGGCGCGAAATCCCCCCCGAAACAGGAGACAGATGCAATGTTCAATAGACTTCTGATTGCGGCCGTCATGGCCACTTCTCTCACCGGCGCCGCCATGGCCCAGACAGACATGGCCTGCGATCAGGCCGGCATGACAAAACTGGAAACGGATGTGAACTCCATTACCGACGCAACCAAGAAGGAGATGGCCACCAAGGAGCTGGCCATGGCCAAGGAAGCCATGGCGGCAAAGGATACGGCGAAGTGCAAGACCCACATGGACAACGCCATGAAGGGTAAGGACGCCATGTAATCTAGAGCAGCCGTCGGCTAGGGTGTTTCACCGCTTTCCGTGTAGTTTGACACCCATGCCGGTGGCTCCTGCTCCTTACTGCCATCCACCTTGATGCCGCGCTCCCTGGCCCACCGATAGCCCCACATAGGCCCGTTTACGGTGGCAAAGTCAGGCTTTCGGTCACAAGGCACGATGCATCTGAGCCTCATCCAGAGAGACGAAGCGGTATCCCTCGCCTTCAAAGATCGCCGGCGCCGATCGATGACCGCGGCATTAATGCGATATTGACGTGAAGACGCATGATTGCCGGAGAAGAAACGGCCACGAGTGGCTTGCTGTCGTTCGGCGCACGACATGCTGCATGGATGGCTCCCACTATCTCGGCTGAACCGGGACGCAGAGCGTCACCGGCAATTTCCCAAGGTCGCGGGTATTCGGTTTTCGTTGCTGCAACATTGCACTGGCGATGCGAGGCCACGTTGTGGCGTTCGAAACGCCGGCCTCTAGCGTCGAGATCCGAATAACAGGGCGATCTTCGCCAGCTGACTAATCGATCTTCTGCAAGATGCGGCGGGCGCGTTCGATAATCGGCGCATCCACCATCCGATCACCGACCAGGAAAGCGCCCTTGCCCTTGGCCGCAGCACCTGCCGCCGCGTCGAGCACGGTGCGCGCCCAGGCGACCTTTTCTTCACTCGGCGAGAACGCGGCATTCATGATCGGCACGGCAGAGGGATGAATGCAGGTTGCGCCATCAAAGCCGTGGCGGCTCGCTTCGCGGGCGGCGGCTTCAAGGGCATCGCGCTGCTGATAGTCTGCAACGGTCGTCAGTGTCCCGAACGACAACTTGTCCTCCGCCTTGGCCGCGAGATGCACGAGCAACTTCGGCAGACGCAGAACCTCGGGCAGCGGCTCGGCCCCCATGCTGGTGGCGATATCCTCGCCGCCGGCCACGAGGCCCAGCACCCGCTTGCAGGCGGCAATCGGTCTTGCGTCCAACACCGCGCCGGCATCCTCCAACAATGCGACGAAGGCAAGCGGATCGCGCCCGAGTTCGCGCTCGGCCGCTTCCAGGTGTTCTGCGAGCTCGCGCACCTGCTCCGGCGAACTTGTCTTGGCAATGAACAGGCCGAAGGCACCGGCGCGGCAAGCGGCCTCCGCATCCGCCCTCTGCAGTTCCGGCGCGACATTGATGCGCACGAACACCTTGGCGCCACCTCGTCCCGCCAGGAGTACGGACTGCGGCAGTCCTGCGCGCGCCGCTTGCTTTTCACTGTGGGCGACGGAATCTTCGAGGTCGAGCACAATCGCATCGGCACCCCGCTCATGCGCTTTGGCGATGAAGCGTTCGGACGAGGCCGGCACATAGAGAAGAGACCGCAGTCTCATGCCTCCTCTCCTGCCAGAACGAGGTCGATTGCGGCTGCATCCAGTCCGGCTTCAGCAAGGACTTCAGCCGTGTGTTCTCCAAGCGTGGGCGCGGGCCGCCGCCAGACACCCGGCGTCTCAGACAGTCGTGGCACGATGTTGTGCATCGGGAGGCTGCCGAATTCGGCATCCTCCACATCGACGATGATTTCGCGTTCAGCGAAATGCGGGTCGGACGCAGCGTCTGCAATGTTGTAGATCGGCCCAACCGTAGCACCGGCCTCGCGCATGATCTTCAACGCCTCGTCATGATCGTGCCGGGCAAACCAACCGCCTACAGCCTCATCGACAAGGTCCCGGTTTCTGACGCGCTCGGAGTTGGTTGCGAAGCGCGCGTCCTGGTTCATGTCGGCGCGGTCGATGATCTCGAAAATGCGCCTTGCGACCTGGGGCGTCGAGCCTGACAACGCTACATATTTGCCGTCGCGGCAGCGGTAGACGTTGCGCGGGGCGGCCGTGTTGGAGGCGCTGCCGACTCGCTCCTTGATCTTGCCGGTCGTCTGGTAGATCGCCGCCTCGGGGCCGAGTACCGAAAACATCGGTTCCAGCAGGGACAGGTCGATCACCTGCCCCTTTGCGTAGCCGCGATCGCGTGCGAGCAGCGCCGTCACAGTGGCCGAACTGCCGTATACGCCGGCGATCATGTCGGCGAGCGCCAGCGGCGGGAGCACGGGCTCGCGGTCGGGGAACCCGGTGCGATAGGCAAATCCGCTCATGCCTTCGACGATCGTGCCGAAGCCGGGGAACTGCGCATAGGGACCTGTCTGGCCGAAACCCGAGATGCGCACAATGATCAGGTTGGGGTTTCGGGCATGCAGCGCTTCCGGTGAGAGCCCCATGCGCTCCAGCGTTCCCGGCCGAAAATTCTCGACGAAGACATCGGCCGTATCGATCAGCGCCCAGAGGGCCGTCATCCCCGCCTCTTGCCTCAGGTTCAGAACGACGGAGCGCTTGTTGCGACTATAGGTCTTCCAATAGAGCGAATGGCCGTCGTCCTTCCAGTCCCGAAGCGGATCGCCGGCCGGCGGTTCGATCTTGATGACGTCGGCACCGGCATCGGCGAGCTGCAGCGACAGCATGTTGCCGGCGACAAGGCGTGATAGATCCAGAACACGTGTACCAACAAGCGGCCCCTTGGCAGAGGCGTCGAACCGGCGCTTGGCAAACCCGCTCATCTGATGCGCTCCCCGGTGTCCTTGTCGAAGAGCAGAACCTTGTCGACATCGATCGTCAGGGTCACGTCCTGGCCAGCCGTAAGCAGCTTGCCGCCGTGAACGACGACCGAGATATCCTGGCCGCCCATGTCGACGACGATTTCCTGGTCCTCTCCGGTTGGCTCGACCAGGCTGATGCGGCCCCGCACACCCGTTGTGCCGAGCGTGATGTGTTGCGGGCGGATACCGCAGACGACCCGCTTGCCCGCCGGTACCTGCCGGCCGAGCGGCAGCGAGACGCCGCCGCGGGTCAAAGCCGTCTCGCCCTCGGAGATCGCCTCGATGAGGTTGATCTCCGGCGAGCCGATGAAGCCGGCGACGAAGAGATTGGCGGGATCGTTGTACAGTTCGAGCGGGGCGCCGGCCTGCTCGATCTTCCCGCCGTTCATTACGACGATCTTGTCGGCCATGGTCATGGCCTCGGTCTGGTCGTGGGTGACGTAGACCATCGTCCGGCGCAGTCGCTGGTGCAGCTTCTTGATTTCGCTGCGCATCTTCACGCGCAGCTTGGCATCGAGGTTGGAAAGCGGCTCGTCGAAGAGGAAGGCGCGCGGGTCGCGCACGATGGCGCGGCCCATGGCAACACGCTGACGCTGGCCGCCCGAGAGTTCCCGTGGCAGGCGGTCCAGCAGTTTTTCGAGACCAAGGATTTCGGCCGCTTCGGTCACGCGCTTCTGGATCTCCGCCTTCGGCGCGCCGGCGAGCTTCAGCGCGAAGCTCATGTTTTCCGCGACCTTCATGTGCGGATAGAGCGCGTAGGACTGGAAGACCATGGCGATGTCACGCTCTTTCGCCGGCATGTCGTTGACGACCTTGCCACCGATGGTGATCTCGCCGGCTGAAATATCCTCCAGCCCGGCGATCATCCGCAACAGCGTGGACTTGCCACAGCCCGAAGGGCCGACGAGCACGACGAATTCGCCATCGCCCATTTCCAGCGAGATGTCGTTAAGCACGGCGACGCTGCCGTAGCTCTTGCCGACGCTTCTGAGCTCTATCTCGGACATGTTTCCTCCTTTTCTTTCCGCGTCGCGCCGTTAGCGCTCGGCGACCTCGAGCCGACCGATCGACATGCGTCCGGCAGACGCCATGCGCAGGCCGGCCATGCCGTAGCGCAGCGTCGCATCGTCGGCCTGAAGCACCCGCTCGCCGTCAATGGAGAGCGTCAGCTTGCCGCCCTCGACCGTGAGATCGACCGCATAGCTCCGACCGTAGTCGATACGGAACGGGCAGCGTGCGAGGACCTTCGTGCCGTGGTTTTCCAGAAGGATCACGGCTTCGCCGTTCTCAAAGCCGGCCGCATAGAAGCGGCTCGCGCCTTGAGCGCGCGCCACCACCAGGTGCGAGGCACCCGAGTGCGGCTGAAGCTCGGCCTTGACGCTGACGTCGCGCAGATAGGCATTGCCCGTCCAGGCGTCCGCGTCGGTTGCCGTATGGGCATGGATGCGGCCCTGCTGCAGGCTCCAATGACCTCGGTTCCAGGTGAAGCGGGTAATGCCGCCCCATTCGTGCGCTTCCTTCGCCGGATCGATAACGACGCGGCCCTTGCCGGACACGGAGAAGTCCGCAAGGAACAGCCGGCCAAGGAACTTCAGGCGACCGAAATATTCGACCAGGATGCCGACTTCGTCGACCGCCTCGCCATTGCCATCGGGAATGGTGAACTCATAATCCTGCCAGCCATTCGCCGAAGGCACATGCCAGGCGCCGGTTTCCTGAATGGTGCCGCTCATGGCGCGGCGAACATAGGGTGCCACGCGCAAATTGCCGTCGCCGTTCCACGGGTCGAGCCAGAGTTTGAACTTCACTGTCTGGCCGTCATCGGCAAGCGGGGTGAACATCGGGCGGTAGCGCTCGTCGTCGAAGTCGGAGCGGCGATAGAAGGGCTTCCAGAAGATGCGTCCGCCATGCCCGCGCTCAAGACGGTCGAGGAGGATTTCCAGCGATCCCTTGGCATTGTCCGTGTGGCGCTCCGCCGATGCCTTGACCGCGATCTGGTTGAAGGGCTCGGTGCGGAAGCCATGGGTAGCGCCCGGAGCATCGAAATCAAAGCGCACACCGCGGCGCTCGAAATCCTCGACCCAGAGTGCTGGAACTTCACGTCCCTGCAGACGGAGCGCCAGCACGGTCAGTTCGCGGGCAAAGGAGGGAATGTCGACGACGTTGACCGTGCCGGTTACGCCGGAAGCGACGACGAAGTCGTTGATAGGCTTGCGGTACTTGTCCCAGCTTGGGCGCACCTGCTGCAGGGTGCCGACGATCGCACCGGCATTGCCGGCGTTGCAGTCCGTATCCCAGCCGGCCATGGTGGCAATCTCGACGGTGCGCGGCAGATCGCCCTGACCGTAGATCAGGCTCATGACGAGCACGCCGGCATTCGGAATGATGTGGCAGACGCCGGGATAGCGGTCATAGCCCCAATCCGCCGTCAGCATGTCGCGGCAGGCGCGCCAGTCATTGGGGTTGCTGTCGTAGAAACGCAGCACCGCGCGCGAGACCTTGGCATAAAGCGAGTCGCCCGGGATTGTCTCAAGACCCGTTTCGATCACGTCCTCGATGCTCCTGGCAACGAAGGCCTGGGCGATGGCCGCGGCACAGAAGCGGGCGCCATGCAGGCCCTCGCCGTCATGGGCGACACTTGCCGCAAGTGCTGAGGCTTCGGCAGCCTTCTTCGGGTCGGCCGGATGCACCCAGCCCCAGCTGTCGATAAAGATCTGGCCGCCGATCTGTTCGGCAACCGTCGTGCCGTTCTGGGCGATCGAGCCGGACTGCGGCGCCGGGATGCCGGCGCGAAGGTTCTGGTAGGCGGTATGCTCGGTCGAGTTGCCGAAGCCACCCCACCAGTACATGCCGTGTTCTTCGGCTGCATAGTTCAGCCATGTCTTGCCGACCTCTTCGGCCGTGGCACCGAGGCCGTAATCGCGCAGCGCCCGGATGAAATAGACCGGGCCGTTGGTGTCATCATCCGCTGCGAAATTCTTGAAATCGCGCAGATATTCCGTCACCTCGCCATAGGTGTCCCGGATGCGTTCATAGCTCCAGATCGTCGGCTCGACGGGTGCGCCCAAGCGCACGCCGATCGCCTTGCCGATGAAACCGGAATAGATACGCTCGAAGATTTCTGTGGTGCTGAGCATCGGATACTTTCAAATTCTAGAGACTGGAAACCTGGGTGAGTTCGGGGGCGGGAAAGAGCCCCGCGCGCGCCTGCGCCCGCGCTGTTTCGCGTGTGCGGTCCGCCGCCTGGATTGCGGTCACCGTAGCGGTAAAGGCATCGGCCGATCGGAAGAGATCGAGCCTGTTGACGCGGTCGAGCTGGGAGGCCATCGCCCGGTCTATGATGCTTTCGCCGTACATGGCGCCAAGGATCGCACCCGCCATGACGCCGATGGAGTCCGTGTCGCGGCCGGAATTGATGCCGTCGACGATCGTCTTGTAGAAATCGCCGTCGTTGACGACGGCAAAGCCGAGCGCCAGCGGCAACTCCTCGATCGAATGGAGGCGCGACGGCTGGTAGGCGTCGGTTGCAATGCCTGCCTTCTGCGGCGTGTGCTGCACGTTGTCGCCCATGGGCGAATAGCGCGCGATGATGCGGTGGAATTCGGCGACGACAGTCGCATGATCCGCGCCCTTCAACGAGCGCGCAGCCTCGACGATAGCAGCGATCGCATCGCGCGTTCCGTCCTTGGCGACGGCCAGCGTTTCTTCGATGACGGTATCGAGCGTGGTCCCCGGCACGAATGCGGCAGCGACTGCTGCTGCCAGTACGCCGGCAGCCTCCAGGCCGAAACTCTGCTGATGGCCGGAGGCAAAGGCGATCGCCTCATCATAGGCAGCCTTCGGATCGCAGGCATTGGCAACACCGATCGGCGCGATGTACATCGCAGCACCACAGTTCACCATGTTGCCGACACCGCCCTGGCGCGGGTCGCAGCCCGAAAGCTGATGGCGCTGGAAGATCCACTTCTCCGGGTAGAACAGACGTTCGATCAGCATCGTTTCGCGCTGCAGTTCGGGCACCCAGCGTGGCGTCCAGGCAATCTCGCGCACCATGCCCGAGGCCATGTCCCAGGCATCGAGATGACGCTTCACGTCGTCGTAGATCGACATGACGCAGAGTGTCATCAGCGTATCGTCGGTGACGATACCGCCGCCGCGGACACGGCCGTTGCGGGCCGCTTCGCTCTGCTTCATGCGGTGCCACTCGGTATCGAGCGACGCCACCCGGCCATAGCGCTCGCGAATTTCCGCGGCGGAGAGTTTTTCGACCGGCGCCCCGATGGCGTCGCCGTAAGCGACGCCAAAGAGAAGCGCCCGAACCCGTCCCTTGAGGGAGAGCCCTTGAGCATCATTTGTCATTGAGAACCGTCCTTGCATATTCGGTCATTTTCTCGCCGCCGGCAGCATTCCATTCGGAAACGAACTGGTCCCACTGGTCCATCTTGGCTTCACCGGAGACGAACTTGTAGACCCAGGCCCGGTAGACGTTTTCCGTGGCGTCGATGTCGGTGGCGTATTCGGCAGGCCAGACGAAGGCGTTGTCCGGCTTGAAGTCGGCTGAGATCGTCTTCAGCGATTGCTGCGCAGCCTCGCTCAGCCACTGCACCGGCGGCTGCCAGTTGGCGGCAACGAGGAAGCGGGCGTACCAGGTTGCGAGCTTGTCGGTCGGCTTGATGGTCTCGCCGTCCTTGGTGTACTGCTCACCTTCGAAGCCGAGCCGTTCGATCGCCTGGCCCTCGGGGCTGGCGATGAAATCGAGCAGCTTGACCACCTCTTCCTTGTGTTCGGAGGTCGTCGCGATCGCGAGTCCACGCGCTTCCTTGGAGACGTCGAGCGCCATCAGGCCTTGGCCGGCCGGACCCTTGGGCGGCGAAAGCAGGCTCAGCGTCACGTCAGGATGGGCCTGGCGCATCTTGCCGCCATAGATGTCGATGACTTCCGCTGAAGAACCGAAGATCACGCCGGCACGGCCGGAATAGAACTTGTCTTCCTTGACGTCCCACTTGGTGGTGATGAATTCCGGATCATAGAGGCCTTGCTCACGCAGCGACGCATAGAAGGCGATCTTCGCCTTTTCCGCTGCCGAGACTCGGGCATGGATCCATTCGCCAGCATCGTTCTTCAACCAGGTGCCGGTCACGCCGAAAGCCTGGTTGAAGATGGCGTCAAGCTCCTGGGTGTTGTCGGCAGTGGTGACGCCGTAGCTGTCGGCCTTGCCGTTGCCGTCGAGGTCGCCGTCCTTGATCGCCTTGAAGAGGGTGACGTAGTCGTCGGTCGTCTTGGGTGCCGCAACACCCGACTTTTCGAGCCAATCCGTACGGATCACCGGCTGCGGCATACGCGGCGGGTAGACATAAAGAAGATAGGGATAGTTCTTCAGCCGCTCGACATTGTGCGGGAAGAGCGCGTCCTTCAGATAGGTCGTCTTCGGCAGCCAGTTGTTCCAGTCCTCGAGTACGCCCTGCTCGGCCATCTTGGCATCGCCGCCCTGGAAATAGATCAGATCCGGGATATCGCCGGACAGAAGCATGGCGCTCAGCTTGTCGGCGTAGCCCGAGGACGGCAGGTCGATGACCTGGATGTGGATGTCGGTGCCCTTGGCTTTCAGCGCCTCCTCATAGGCTTTCATGAGCTTCACATCGTCTGGATTGCTCGTCGTGAGGTCCTTAGAGACGACGCGGATCGTCACCGGGTCAGCGAAGGCGGGCATCGCGACGCTCGCCATCAGAGCGACGGCGGTGGTTGCGCCCAGGATCAGTTTTCCAAGCATGTTTGTTCCTCCCAATATGCTTTGGCCTTTATGTTTCGGTTCTGCATCGTCAGCCCTTCAGCGCACCGCTCATGGTGCCCTTGGTGAAGAACTTCAGGATGAGTGGGTAAATCGCGAGGATCGGCGCGATGGTCAGCAGGATCATGCCTGCCTTCAGCGCGCGAATATTGATCTGGCTCGCACCGGTGTAATTGTTGCTGTCGACGACCCCGACCATCGCGAGCTTGTCGCCTTCGACCACGAACTGGCGGAGAACGACCTGCAGCGGCCACTTCGACTGGTCGTTGAGATAGATCATCGCCCGGAAAAACTCGTTCCAGTGGAAGACGAAATAGAAGAGAGCGATGGTCGCAAGCGCCGACTTGGCAAGCGGCAGCGCCACGTACCAGAAGATCTGGAAGGGATTGGCACCGTCGAGTTCTGAGGCTTCGATCAGTTCCTTCGGCACTTCCTCGAAGAAGCGCACCAGAATGATCAGGTACCAGGCGTTGACGACCTTGAAGAGGATCAGCGACCAGTAGCTGTCGAGCAGACCGAGGCGCTTGTTGATGAAATAGTCGGGGATGATGCCGGGCTCGAAGACGATCGTGACCAGCACGAAGACGAAGATGATGCGCCGGCCAGGCAGACCGGGACGCGAAAGCGCCCAGGCCATCAGCGCCGTCAACACGACACCAAGGAAGGTGCTGACCAGCGTGATGAAGATCGAGTTGAAGAGACCACGCTGAACGGCGGAGTTGTTGATCAGCAGGTTCCAGACTTCGGTCGAGAAGCCATTCGGGACGACAGTCAGGCCGCTCATCCCAGCTACCTTGCCCGGATCCGAAAACGAGATGGCGAGCAGGTTGAGGAGCGGCTGGACCGTCAGCACGACAAGGAACATGAGCGTCGAGACGATGATCGCATATTCGAGCCGCTCGAGCGGCGTTCTGCGGACGTTGTGGGCGGCCATCACCATACCCCCTTGCCAGTAAGACGTTTCGAGAGAAGGTGTGCAGCGACGATCATCAGCATGCCGAGCAGGGCCTTGAAGAGACCCGCGGCCGTTGCGAGCGAGTATTCGCCCGTCTGCAGGCCAATGCGATAGACATAGGTGTCGATGATATCGATCTTCGCGCGCACCACGTCGTTGGAGAAGTTGATCACCTGATTGAGGTCGGCATTCAGGAACATGCCGGCATTCAGAATGAAGAGTGTCGCAATGGTCGGCACGATGCCCGGAATGGTGACGTAGCGGATCTTCTGCCAGCGGTTAGCACCGTCGATCTCGGCCGCGTCATAAAGTTCCTGGTCGATGGCGATGATCGCGGCCAGATAAAGCAGGCTGTCCCAGCCGGCCGAGCGCCAGATCTCCGAGAAGACCAGTACCCAGCGGATGGAGCCGGTATCGGTCATGAAGGAGACCGGCTGCAGGCCGAAGAAACCGATGATATCGTTGACCGCGCCGTCGCTTGGCGAGAGCACGGCAATGAACACGCCGGCAATGACGACCCAGGACAGGAAGTGCGGCAGGTAGATCGCCGACTGGATGAATTTGCGAAAGGCGCCTCCCCTGATCTCGTTGAGCAAAAGCGCAACGATGATCGGGATCGGAAAGAAGAAGACGATTTTCATCGTCGAGATGATCAGCGTGTTCGCCAGAACCTGCCAGAAGATCGGCGATGAGAAGAGCGTCTGGAAATGCTTGATGCCGACCCAGATGTTCGGCGGGATGATGCGCAGCTGCTCGAAGGCGATCTTGGCTTCCCAGATCGGAAAGTAATGAAAGATCACGAAGAAGATCAGGCCGGGCGCCATCATCAGGTAATAGGGCCACCATTGCCGCACGCTTTTCGACAGGCTTTGGCGTCGAATTTTGGGAACGTTCCCATTTCGTGACATTGTTGCGTTCACCACAAGTTCGTTGCTTACCGCCATTACTTACCTCCCTGCCGCCATGCGTACGGATGCCGCCCCGGAAACATCGGCAACAGAGCCGCGCTCCACCAATCGGCACGGCAGATAGATCCGTTCGCGTTGGCGTCCACCGGCGATCTGGTCGATCAGACATTCGACCGCGCGAATGCCGATCTGCCGGCCGGGTTTCTCGATGGTCGTCAGGCCCGGCCACGAAAAGGCCCCGGCCGGAATGCCGTCGAAGCCAAGGATCGAGATATCCTCAGGGCACCGCAGCCCCGCTTCGCGAACGGCGATCATCGCTCCAAGCGCCATGAGGTCGTTTGCAACGAACACGGCGCGGTTTCCTTTCCAGGGTTTCGTAAGCAGGCGGGCCATCGCGCTATGCCCGCCCTCGACCGTATAGTCGGACTCTTCGACGAGCAGGACTTCGGGATCGACATCGCGGGCGATGCAGTGCTCGTGGACGGAACGCAGGAAGCGAGCGCGCGCCAGGCGCGACCTCGGCCCGAGCATCAAGGCCGGCGCCGGGTGACCGCGCTCGACGAGAATATCCATGCCGAGCCGAACCGCCTGCGCGATGTCGGAACCGACGCTCAAGGTATCGGGGAAACGCTCGGCGCTCGAACCGATGAAAACGAAGGGCATGCCGAAACGATCGAGATCGTCGAAATTGTCCGCGACGGGATTGATGATCGCGCCGTCGACGCGGGCACGACGCAGGGCCCGCAGGTGGGTCGCCTCCTTGTGCGCGTCCCAATCGGACGAGAAGATCAAAAGCGAAATGTCGTCCTTTGCCGCACGATCCTGCGCGCCGCGGGCAACTTCGGCCCAGAAAGGGTTGGTAATGTCAGGAATGACGATCCCGAGCAGACCGCTGCGGCCGGAGCGCATGCCGACGGCAAGCTGATTGGGCTCGTAGCCCGTTGCGGCGACAGCCTTCAGCACGCGATCGCGCGCTTCCTCGGAAATATTGGCGGAACCGCCCAGAACACGCGCGACGGTGCTCTTCGAAACGCCTGCGCGTTTGGCAACGTCTATGATGGTCGCCCTTCGACCGGTCGCGTTGTTCATGGACTTCCTCCCGAAGTTCAACGACACCTCTCCCGGGCCTCATTGAATTCTGTGGGAACGTTACCATGAGAGATTTCGTGTTGGCAAGAGGCAGGCGAAAATATCCGGATCTTTGCAATAGCCTGCCCCCGGCCTTGCGGGGATGCCTATGGTGGCGCGAAGTTACCCTCGTCCGTTCACGCGCTGTCGAAACGGGAATTGCGGCCGAGGGAACCGAGCTGCCTTTGATGGATATTCGGATGGCCGGCACATACCCCTGTTACTGTCAACCGTGCGGTTGCGCGATGAGGCCTGACATGAGCGCGTCTTCCGCATCCGAGGAGATGTCCCCGGACAGGCTTCCGGGACTGTGCCGTCACGAACGGACGACCTGCGTCAGCGTTTTCGCCGCCGAACACCAGGTTCGGCGGCCCCTTCGCAAGGTGATACCAGCCTAGGCGGCCAGATGTTCGAACAGTCGGGCGACGGCCTCGGCGCCCGGATCGACATGGCCTTCAAGCTGCTTTGCATTGATGTAGGCCGCACGGCCGGCCTTGGCGCGCGTCAAGGTCGAGGTGAAGTTCGCCCCCGATCGCGCGGCCGCCGCTGCCGCGATCACGCTGTCTTCGAGTGCATCGAGCGCCGGAGACAGCGCGTCGATCATCGTGCGGTCGCCGATCTTGGCGCCACCGATCTCCTGCATGCGCGCAAGCCCGGTGCGAAGCGCCTCGCGCATCGGTAGCCCGCTGGATGCTCCGTCGCCGGCGGCTGCGAAGAAAATGGCAAGCAGCACGCCGGAGGAACCACCCATGGTCTGGCTGAGCTCCTGGCCGATCGCCCGCAGGAGCTGAGTGTGATCCGAAAGCGGCAGTCGATCGATGGCATTGATCAGCGCCCGGGCGGCACCGGCGAGCGTCGAGCCGGTATCGCCATCGCCGGACTTTGCGTCGAGGGCATTGAGATCCTGTTCGGCGGCGATCAAGACCTTGCAGCAATCGATCAGGAACGCGCGCGTCGCGCGATGTTCGGATGCCATCGGCGTGATTGGGGTCAATCCATCCGGCAAGGCGGCAACGGCGACCGGCCGGACCTCTGACACGCCCGGCCAGGCGGCGATCGCCACCGGCGCCTTCAGAAGTTCCAGTTCCGCCTGGTCGGCCGCAAAGACCGAGACCGAGAAGCCCTGCATGTCGAGCGACGTCATCAGCGGCGCCGGGCCAATCGTGTGGGTGATCTTTTTTCCGAGCGGCAGGTGGATGAGGTCATGGGCAAGCACAGACATTTCGAGAACCGAGGTGCCGCCGAGATTGTTGATCAGGGCGACGTGCTGGCCTTCGCCCATGACGGCCGCCAGTCGCTCCGCCATGGTCGCCACCGACGCACGGGCGCCAGCAAAGTCGATCTGTTCCACACCGGCCTCACCGTGAATGCCGAGGCCAAGCTCCGCCTTGCCTTCCGGAATCCGCTCTTCCTTTGGCGAGCCCGGAACGCGGCAGGTATCCAGCGACATGCCGATGCTGTGCGTGCCGGCAATCACCTTCTTGGCGGCAGCCGTCACCGTTTCGAGGTCGGCGCCGCGTTCGGCGAGCGCACCGGCGATCTTGTGCACGAACAGGGTACCGGCAACGCCGCGGGCCTGCGGCAGGTCGGGAAGCGCGATGTCGTCACCGACGATCACCATACTGACCTTCAGCCCGAACGCGCGGGCGCGCTCGGCAGCAAGGCCGAAGTTCAGCCGGTCGCCGGTATAGTTCTTGACGACGAGCAGGCAGCCGGCCGGACCGGTCACGGCAAGGATGCCGGCCAGCACGGCGTCAACGCTCGGCGAGGCGAAGACATCGCCGCAGACGGCGGCCGTCAGCATGCCGCGCCCGACAAAACCGACATGGGCAGGCTCATGGCCGGATCCGCCGCCCGAGACGATCGCGACCTTGGACTTATCCCAGTCGGTGCGCAGCACGACCCGGATATGCGGATAGCCGTCAAGGCGGGTGAGCGCGCCGCCGGACAGTGCCAGAACGCCGTCGATCGCTTCCGTCACGACATCTTCCCGCTTGTTGATGAATTGCGCCATTTCGAGCTCCTTAAGCCAAACGCATGCCTGCCGCGTCGAAGTAGAGCGGCTTCGAAGGTTGAATCTTGATCGTTTCACCGCCCTTAAGCGGCGTGTGGGCGTCCGTGACTGTGATGAGGTCGTGTTTCCTGAAGGTCAGGTGCAGACGTGTCTGGTCGCCGAGATGCTCGACGCGCTTGACCAGCGCCTCCTCCCCTTCGCCCTGGCGGATGTGCTCCGGCCGGAGACCTATGCTTGCTGCGCCCGAGGGGGCGCCGGCGAAAATATCGGCCGGAAGCACGTTGATCCGAGGTTGTCCGAGGCGCGTGGCGGCATAGACGCTGACCGGGCGCTCATAGACTTCGCGCGGCGAGCCGAATTGCACGAGCCTGCCCTCATTCAGCACGCCGACATGGGTCGCCATCGTCATCGCCTCGATCTGATCGTGGGTGACATAGAGCAGCGTTGCCCCGGACCTTGCCTGAATGCGCTTGAGCTCGATGCGAAGGTCGGCCCTGAGCTTGGCGTCGAGCGAACTCAGCGGCTCGTCCATGAGGAAAATCTGCGGCTCACGAACGAGGGCACGGCCGATGGAAACGCGCTGCATCTCCCCGCCTGACAGCGCAGTTGCCTTGTTGTCGAGCTTGTGCGCGATCTGCAGAACCTCGGCAACTTCCCTCACCTTCCGGTCGATCTCGTCTCTCGGCGTCTTCAATTGGGGAGATTTCAGCGGAAACTCCAGATTCTGACGAACGGTGAGATGTGGATAGAGCGAATACTGCTGGAAGACCATGGCAACGTTGCGTTCGGCGGGCGCCAACCCACGCATCGACTGTCCATCGATGTAGACTTCGCCGCGATCGGGCGTGTCGAGGCCCGAAACCATTCTCAGCGTCGTCGTCTTTCCGGCACCGGTCGGCCCGAGCAGCACGACAAAGGAGCCGTCGGGTACAGTCAATGAGACATTGTCGAGAGCGACTGTGCCGGCAAACGACTTCGTCACGTTTTCCAGGACGACTTCAGCCATGTCTGAGCACTCCTTCATTGCCGTCGGATAGCAGCACCTTGCCGGTCTCCGCGTCGAAAATCGAAAGCGTCCTCGCGTCGAACTCGAGGCCCACCTGCTCGCCCTCCTTAACCCCGTGACCCGATGGGATGCGCGCCTTCAGTTCGCCGTGGCTCGTTGCGAGCGTTACGATCTGCGTGGTCCCGAGGTATTCGACCGCACTCACCCGTCCCCGGTAGGTGCCATCGCTGACGAACTTCACGTGCTCCGGGCGAACGCCGAGCGTCAACCTTCCGGCGCGGCCTTCCCGTGACGTTGGCACCTTGACCTCGATGCCGCCGAGATCGATGGAACCGCCGCCGACACCGATCATCCCTTCGAAGTCGAGGAAGTTCATCGGCGGCGAGCCGATGAACTGAGCCACAAATTTCGTCGCGGGCCAGTCGTAGATCTGCTGCGGCTTGCCGAACTGTTCGACGACGCCGTGGTTCATGACGACAATCTTGTCGCCCATCTGCATAGCTTCGAGCTGGTCATGGGTCACATAGACGGTGGTCGCGCCCATGCGATCATGCAGCGCCCGCAACTCTTCGGCCATGTGCTCGCGGAACTCGGCGTCGAGCGCGCCCAGCGGTTCGTCCATGAAGAAGGCCTTCGGACGCCGCACGATCGCGCGCCCGAGCGCGACGCGCTGCCGGTCGCCACCCGAGAGCCCACCGACGGGCTTGTCGAGAATGTTCTCGATCTTGAGAATGCGGGCAACTTCGGCGACGCGCGACCTGACCTCCTCGCCGCGCAAGCCTTGGCTCACCAGCGGATAGGAGATGTTCTTGCGGACATTCATATGCGGATAGAGCGCGAACATCTGGAAGACGAAGGCGATGTCGCGCTTGCTGGCGGGTTTCATCCCGACCTCTTCACCGTCGATGAAGATCTCGCCGCTCGTCGGCAGTTCCAGGCCCGCCATCATGCGCAAGGTCGTCGTCTTGCCGCAGCCGGATGGGCCGAGCAGCATGAAGAACTCACCATCCTCGATGGTAAAGCTCGAAGAGCGCACCGCGGTAAAGGCGCCGAACTCCTTTCGCACGTTCTGAATTCTGATCTGCGCCATCGGCTTACTCCGGAAAATGGCTGACGATGATGAACATCACCGTGCCCAGCAAGGTTATGACGAAGGACCATGAGTAGAGGACGAGCGCGAAGGGCTGCATGAGCATGAAGACGCCAGTGGCAATCAGCGCCGACGCCACCATTTCCCAGGCGCCGCGGCGCAAATGCAGCAATCCGTTGAAAAATCTTGTCATTTGCGTACGGCTCCGAAGGTGATGCCGCGCAGCAGGTGTTTGCGCAGAAGAATGGTGAAGACCATAACCGGGACAAGGAACAGGGTCGCTCCGGCCGCAACGGCCGGCCAATCCTGGCCGCTGACACCGATGATGGTCGGGATGAAAGGCGGCGCCGTCTGGGCGTTGCCCGAGGTCAGAAGCACCGCGAAGGCGTACTCGTTCCAGGCAAAGATCAGGCAGAAGATCGCCGTGGAGGCGATGCCGGTCGCCGCCTGCGGCAACACCACCTTGTAGAACGCCTGGAAGCGGGTGTAGCCATCGATGAGAGCCGCCTCCTCGTATTCGACCGGGATCTCGTCGATGAAGCCCTTGAGCAGCCAGACCGACAACGAAAGATTGACGGCGGTGTAAAGTAAGATCATGCCCGCATGCGTGTCGTTCAAGCCCAAGGACCGGAACATCAGGAAGATCGGGATGGCAACGGCGATCGGCGGCATCATGCGCGTGGAAAGGATGAAGAACAGCAGATCGTCCTTCAGTGGAACCTTGAAACGCGAAAAGGCGTAGGCGGCGGCCGTGCCGAGCACGATGCAGAGCACCGTCGAGCCGAAGCCGATGATCACCGAGTTGGTGAACCGCTCGGAAAAGCGCGACGGACCGGAGATGACCAGGCCATCCTTGCGAACCAGCTTGTCATACCAGGTCTGCGGCTCGCCGACGGCCTTCAGTTGCTCCTCGCTGAGCCGGGTGCGTGTCGTGAAGACGTTGACATAGCCTTCCACCGTCGGCGTGAAGAAGGTCTTCGGCGGATAGGCGATCGCGTCGGACGGCGACTTGAAGCTCGTCGCGATGATCCAGACAAGCGGCAGGATCGTGATCAGGGCGTAGCCAACGACCAGGATCCCGGCGCACCATTTCTGCCGCCGCGACGGCTCGGTAACGGAATAGCTCATCGTTGTTTGACCTTGTTCAGGGCTTTGACGTAGATCGACGCCAAGCCGAAGACGGTAACGAAGAGGATGACGGCATAGGCAGAGGCGTAGCCCGTGCGCCACTTCTCGAAGGCCTCACGTTTCAGGTTGATCGAGGTGAGCTCGGTGATCGATCCCGGCCCCCCACCGGTCAACTGCACCACCAGGTCGAACATCTTGAAATTCTCGATGCCGCGGAAAAGCACGGCGAGCATCAGGAACGGCAGCACCAGCGGAATGGTGATCGTCCAGAATTGCCGCCATTTGCTGGCGCGATCGCATTCGGCCGCCTCATAAATACTGCTCGGTATGGAGCGCAGCCCCGCAAGGCAGATCAACATCACGAAAGGCGTCCACATCCAGGTGTCGACGATGACGATTGCCCAAGGCGCGAGCGACACGTCGCCGATCATCGAAAAGCTCGACGGATCGGCACCGGTGAGAAAGCCGACCGCGTAGTTGAAGAGACCGATCTGCGGTTGATAGAGAAATGTCCAGAAATTGCCGACGACCGCCGGGCTCAGCATCATCGGCAGCACGATGATCGTCGTCCATAGATCGTTGCCACGGAACTTCTTGTTGATCAGATAGGCGAGAGAAAAGCCGATCAGCACCTGAAGGACGATCGTCCAGATCAGGAAGTGGGCCGTCGCCTGCATTGTCAACCAGATGTCCTTGTCAGACAAGATGCTCAAGTAATTCTTGAGCCCGACGAATTCGACCTCGGCATTGGGCCGATTGACGCGAAAGTTCGTAAAGCTCAGCCGGACCGTCCAGATCAGCGGGAAGATGTTGACCGCCAGAAGCAGGACGATCGAAGGAGCCACGAACAACCAGGCCAACGAGCGATCCGACAGACCTCGCACCCGTTTGGCAATGGCATGCGGCGTCGCTCCGGCGACCCGGTCCACTGTGGATTTCAGCATTGGTATTCCCTCAGTTGACTGCAGCGCCGGGCTTCTCGTTGAACGCGCGAAGGTCGCTGCAACACTTTGAATTGCTGCATGTTTTGTCCTTCAAGCGGCAACGATTGGAGGAAACATGCAAGTTGCGGCGACAGAACCGGGGAAAATCCCCGGCTCCGTGTCGCGCCATGACGCGCTGGGAGGTGCGCAGCCACGGCCTTGATGGCGTCAGTACTTGCCTTCGTCGTCGAAGATCTGCGTCCAATCCTTGGCAAGACCGTCGAGCGCATCCTGGGCAGAGCCCTGGCCGGCAACCACATAGTCGTGGAAGCGCTTCTGCGTCGCCTGGAGCAGCGAGGCATAGGAGGGCTCGGCCCAGAAGTCCTTCACGATCGCCATGGAGTCGAGGAAGGTCTGAGCATAGGGCTGGCTCGTTGCAAAGCCCGGATCTTCGACCACCTTACGCAGCGCCGAATAGCCGCCCATCTGCCACCATTTCTGCTGGATTTCCGGTTGGGCGAACCACTTGATGTAGGCGAGCGCATCGTCCTGCTTTTCGGACGCCGCGACCACGGAGATGCCCTGGCCGCCGAGCTGTGCAAAGGCGACGCCATCCGGACCGGCCGGGTTCGGGAAATAGCCAGACTTGGCGCCACCGACATTGGCGTCGGCATTGATGCCGGGCCAGGTAAAGGCGAAGTTCATGTGCAGCGCGACCTGGCCGGATTTATAGGCGTCGATGTCCTCGGACATGTAAGCGTCGGAATGCCCGGGCGGGGTGCAGCAGTCGTAGAGCGTCTTATAGAACTCCAACCCTTGCACCGCCTCGGCGGAATTCACATATCCCTCGAGCTCGTAGGGCTTGTTCGGGTTCTGATACTCGAAGCCGAAGCTGTAGAGCACGTCCATCGCACCCATGGTGATGCCTTCGGACCCGCGCTCGGTATAGATCGCAGCACCGTAGACCGTCTTTCCGTCGATCTCCCGCTTCTGGAAGAATTCGGCGATGTCCTTGAGTTCGGCAAAGGTCTTCGGCACAGCGAGGTCGCGGCCATATTTGCCCTTGAACTCGGCCTGCAGCTCGGGACGGGCGAACCAGTCCTTGCGGTAGCTCCAGCCGACGACGTCGCCAAACGCCGGCAGCGCCCAGTAGTTCGGCGAGTTCTTCGGCCATTCGGCATAACCGACCACGGTTGCCGGGATGAAGTCGCTCATCTTGATCCCTTCCTTGTCGAAGAAATCGTTGAGCTTGACGTATTGACCGTTTTCCGCGGCGCCGCCGATCCACTGGCTGTCGCCGATCATCAGGTCGCACAGTTTGCCGCCGGAGTTCAGCTCGTTGAGCATGCGGTCAGCGAAGTTCGGCCACGGCACGAACTCATATTTCATCTTGATGCCGCTCTTGGCCTCAAAGTCCTTGCTGAGTTCGACAAGAGCGTTTGCCGGATCCCAGGCCGCCCAGCAGAGGGTCAGCTCGGCTGCGCTTGCGTGGCCGGTATTTGCGGCACTTGCAGCGAGCAACGCGCCAAATGCAGCCAGTGATTTGAAATGACGAAGTTCCATAGCTGGGGCCTCCTCCCCGTTCCTTCCGACCTCCATCGGAAGCTGAAAACGCCTGTGGCGAATAGCAGCCGCGAAGCGACGTTCCCGCATGGGTTCGGCTTCCGCGTACCGCTTCGTGGCCTCACGCACTCCTCAGGTGGCCACAGCATGATTCATATTGAGGTGCGCACCTCAATGCAAGCAAATTTTGAGGTGCGCACATCAATTCTTGATTTTCGGTTGCTTTTGTTGGAGGAATCGCCCTGAAGGACCGAGAGCAAAGAGAAGCGATAGAATGCGTCCTACCGCGAAAGACCTGGCAGAGGCCGCCGGCGTAAGCCTGGCCACCGTCGACCGTGTGCTGAACGACCGCCCGAATGTCAGCAAGAAGGCTTTTCGCAAGGTCAACGATGCCATCGAGCGCATCGGCTTTGTCAGGAATCCGGCCGCCGTTGCACTGGCGCGCAACAAGACCTACCGGTTTCGCTTCGTCCTTCCCGTGTCGGGCGATCAATATCTGAGCGAGCTCATCGGGCGCGTCACCGAGGCACGCGATGCGCTACGCGCCGATTCCACCGAGGTGGAAGTCGTGCAGATACCGATGACAGATCCGCACCACGTCGCAAAGTATCTGAGCCTCATCGACCACGAAGCCGTCGATGGCGTCGCGGTGATGGCACCGGAATCGCCGCAGGTCCGCGACGCGCTCGTGCGGCTCGTGGAGCGGGGCGTAAAGGTCGTGCAGTTCCTGTCGGGCCAGGAACGGCTGGAAAGCGCCGACTATGTCGGCATCGACAATTTTGCGGCAGGCGCCACGGCCGGCAAGATCGCAGGCCGCTTCATCGGCAACCGGTCCGGCAAGATCATGATCGTGGCGGAAACCATGATGGCGCTCGACAGCATTCAGCGCCGCCTCGGCTTCGACAGCATCATCAACGCGCAGTTCCCGCATCTCCAATGCCTGCCCTCACTCGAAACCTATGCCGACGAGAAGCGCGCCGAACTGATCATTCACCGGACACTGGAGCACAATCCGGATACCCTCGCCGTCTACGTCTTAAGTTCCGAGGCGCGGGCGCCATTGACGGCGGTCGGGAATGCGCAGGGCTCCCGTCAACTCACCGTCGTTGCCCACGAACGCACGCCCTTCAGCGAGCGGGCGCTGATGGATGACCGCATCGATGCCCTGATCGCCCAGGATCCCGGCCATGCGGTGCGAAGCGCGCTGCGCATCATGCGCGCCCGTGCCGACCACCGCGAGCTCCTGGCTTCGCAGGAGAGGATCCGCATCGAGATCCTTCTTAAAGAAAATCTTCTGCTGCAGGGACCTTAAAGCGGCATCAGCCGCCATAAATCACATTACGCCTGTGTCCGTTGCGGCCTCGACGTCGCGGTAGGGCCTGCAAACCGCACCTGAAAAGCTGCTTCAAAACATCTGAGCAAGCGTCTCGACGACGCGCGGCGTCGAGACGCCTTGATTGCATTGGCGCGCTGGGAGAAGTGTGCGGCATTGCCGCACCAATGCCGCTTGGGCCGCCCCGTTCAACCGGCCGTCAAGTGGCCCGACACGCACGCCGCTTTGGCGCAGCCGTATCTCGATCACATAGGCAAAAAGCTGGGGCTTCGTCCTCGACAAGTCACGCACGACCCGCTGACGTTCCGGTTGGGTGAGGGTCGTGAACCTGTTGCTGAGGGCCTCAAACGCGCTTTCTTTTGCCGTCGAGGCATCCAAAAGGAAGGTCTGAATGCTCATCTCGGGGCCGGAAAGCAGGTCTGCCGAAGCGGCCAGGGCGGACTTCGCTTTGGCGCTGTCCTTGCGTACAAGTTGCGTCCGACCGTCACGCTTGCCGTCGCGATAGGCCTCGATCAAATCGATCGCTGCAATCCGATCACCCTCTTTCGCGGCCTTCTGCAGCACCGACACAGCCTCCTTGCTGCTGCGTGCCGCGCCCTGCCCGTAGAAGAGGGCCTCGGCGACGGCTGATGATGCACCGACCACGTTTTCTTCAACGGAACGTCGCAGCAGGACGACGCCTGCCGCCGCGGCCTTTCTGGTCTTCGAAGAAGCATTGAAACGCCCCAGTGCTAAGGCGGCACCCGGGTTCCCCGTTTCGAAAGCCATTTTGTAGTATTTCTCAGCTTCCTTTACGTTGCGCGCAGCGAGACGACCGCTGTTATAAGCGTCACCGAGCCTGAGCATTGCTGAGACGCTGCCCTTCGCCGCGGCGTCCCGATAATATGTCAGGGCCAACTTCGGATCGAGCGCGGTTACTTGCCCCCCGCCGTAAAGATCGCCGAGCGAAAGCAAGGCTGACGCCGACCCGTCTGCTGCCAGTGCTGTTAACGTATGGACTGCCGAAGCGACGTCCTTGTTCATGCCTTGGCCTCGTGCCTGCATCTCGGCAAGACGTATCTTGGCGTCGACATCGCCCTGTTCTGTGGCCTGACGATAATGCTCGAGCGCAACGCTGTAGTCCGCTTTCACGTCCTGCCCCTCGGCATAAAGATCGCCAAGGCGCAAATGCGCCCGAATGGATCCGAACTGCGTTGCCTTTTCGAGTGCCGCCACAGCGAGGCTCGGCTGCAAGGGTATGCGACCGGAAAGGTAGAGCTCGGCGAGTGCGACCAGGATATCCGGACTTGCACTGGTCCCGAGCGCACGCAGTTGCGCCATCCCGCCGGAGACGTCGCGTCCTGTGCCTTCGCCCCGTATCGTCAGCTCGGCGACGCGGAGCCGGCCCTCCATGTTGCCCTGATCCGCGGCTGCGCCGTAGGACGCGAATGCCTTGGCCGGATCGTCCGCCCGATAGCCGTCGCCAAGCCGCAACATGGCTCGCACGCTGCCTTGGCCGGCAGCTTGTTGGTAGTATTGTCGCGCGCGCCCAGGATCAACGGGCACCGTTTGGCCCTTGGTATAGAGGTCTCCCAGCGAAAAAGCGGCACCTGCTTCACCTTGCGCGGCGAGCATCGCCAATTCGCCCGTAGCAGACCCGGCGTCCGGAGCCATGCCGCGACCGAGCGCCTTCATCTCCGCCAGCCGGACCTTCGCCTCAAGGTTCCCTTGTCCCGCCGCCTGCCGATAGTGCTCGAGCGCAAGCGAATAGTTGAGTGCCACCGCGTCTCCGGCGGCGTATAGATCGCCAAGCCGCACATGCGCATCGACAGAACCGACATTTGCCGCACGCTCCAAGGCCGCAACGCCAAGTTCCGGCTGCATTGGCACGCGACCGGACAAACAGAGGTCGGCCAGTGCTTCAAGCACGCTCGGGCTGTCACTTTTTGCGAGCAAACGCAAATTCGCGACGCCTTGCGATACATCCTGTACTGTCCCCTCGCCACGGATCGTCAGCTCCGCAACCCGCAGGCTCCCATCCAGACTGCCCTGCTTTGCGGCTGCGCTATAAGCGGCGAAGGCCTTGGTTGGTTCGTGCGCTCGATAGGCGTCGCCGAGCCGCAGCAGTGCAGTCAAGCTTCCCTGTTTTGCTGCCTGTTCGTAGTAGCGGATTGCCTGGCTCGCATCGACGGGGATTGCGCCTGCGCTTCCATAGAGATCGCCTAAGGCGAGCGCAGCGCTCGCTTCACCTCGGTCAGCAAGCGCGGCCAACTCGGACTTGGCTGCGTCCGCGTTCTGCTCACCGCCTTGCCCTCTGGCCTGCATCTCTGCAAGCCGTATCTTTGCCGCGACATTCCCCTGTTCTGCAGCGCGACGATAGTAGCTTTGTGCGAGCGTGAAGTCTGTCGTGGCCGCCTGACCTTCCGAATAGAAGTCGCCGAGCCGCAGCAGGGCCGCGACGTTGCCTTGCGCTGCCGCCTGTCGGTAATAGTCCGCGGCTCGGGCGCGGTCCGCCGGCACGGCTTCGCCCTTGCTGTAAAGATCGCCGACGGCAAGCGACGCCTCTGCCCCACCGCGCGTGGCAAGGTTGTCGAGCTCAATTTTCGCAGCGGAGAGATCCTGTGGGATCCCTTTACCCTGCGCCCGCATTTCCGCGAGCCGAACCTTTGCCTCCAAATTCCCGCGCTCGGCTGCACGGCGATAGTGGTCGAAGGCAGTCGCAAAGTCTGTCGCCACCCCTTTGCCGGCGAAATAGAGATCCCCCATTCGAACATTCGCCGTCGTGCTGCCCTGAGACGCTGCCTGGCGGAAATACTCTAATGCCTGGGCAGGATCAGCCGGGACGACCTTGCCGTCGCTGTAGAGATCACCCAACGCCAGCGAAGCCTCCTGTCGGCCGGTCGCAGCAAGGCTCTTGAGTTCGGCTTGAGCGGATGCGAGGTCTTGCGTGACGCCAAGACCGCGCGCCTTCATTTCCGCAAGCCGGACCTTCGCCTCCACGCTACCCTGGCCTGCGGCCTGGCGGTAAAAGTCCCGCGCACGGGCATAATCGGTCATCGTCGTCTCGCTCATGGAATAGAGCTCGCCGAGCCGTAGCAGTGCCGTGAGGCTGCCTCGGCCGGCCGCCTGCCGATAATAGTCGACTGTGCGAACCGGGTCGGCCTGCACCACCTCCCCCTTGCGGTAGAATTCACCCAGGGAAAGGGCGGCCGCCGCTTCCCCCCGTTCGGCCAGAGCAGCCAACTCTTTTGTCGCCGAAGACACGTCTCGAGACACGCCCTGTCCACGGGCCTTCATTTCTGCCAGCCGGACTACGGCCTCAGCGTTCCCCTGCCCGGCAGCCTGGCGATAATAGTTTTGCGCCAAGGCAAAATCCGCTACTGGCGATTCGCTTTCGGAATAGTATCCGCCCAGTCGCAGCAACGCGCTAACGCTGCCTTCTTCGGCCGCCTGCCGATAATAATGCAGCGCTCTTACCGGATCAGACGGCACCACCTCTCCCGCACCGTAAAGATCCCCCAGCGAGATCGCTGCGGCCGTGTCGCCACTGTCGGCAAGCGCCGTCAACGCACGCGTCGCCGACACGACGTCCTGGGTCGCGCCTTGGCCCCGCGCTGTCATTTCTGCAAGCCGGATCTTTGCCTCGTTGCTACCCCGCTCTGCCGCCTGACGATATTGGTCGAACGCTTCCGCGTAGTTCGTCGCGAACAGACCGCCGGCGGAGTAGAGATTGCCCAACCGAAGATGCGCGGTTGAGCTACCCTGTGAGATCGCCTGCCGATAATATTTCAGGGCGACAGGCGGATCGGACGGAACGATCCTTCCCTCGGCATAGAGATCACCAAGGGTGAGGGACGCGCTGGCCTCTCCTGCCTTGGCAAGTGCGGCAAGTTCTGCGGTAGCAGCGGTCACATTTTGCGCGACGCCCTGTCCTCTTGCCTTCATCTCCGCGAGCCGGACTTTCGCCTCGACGCTGCCAAGCTCCGCGGCCTGGCGGTAATAACCGGCCGCGAGGGTCGGATCGAGAGAGACGACCTGGCCGTTGCTATAAAGCTCGCCCAATGCGACTGCTGCGGCCTTTTCTCCTGCGTCTGCCAGGGCGGTCAACTCGCTTGTCGCAGACGCGACATCCTGCGCCACGCCCTGTCCTCGCGCCTTCATTTCCGCGAGCCGGACCTTTGCCACCATATTTCCTCGGCCGGCAGCCCGCCGATAGTGATCGAGCGCTGCGGCATAGTCCGTTGTCGATGTCCTGCCGGCAGAATAGACGTCGCCCAGTCGCAGATACGCCGTCATGCTGCCTTGCGTGGCCGCCTGACGATAGTATTGCAGACCTTGTGTTGGATCCGCAGATACGGCCTCTCCCCTACCGTAAAGATCACCCAACGCGAGAGCCGCCGCAGTCTCGCCCCGCTGCGCAAGCTCGGCCAGTTCCCGGGTCGCGGTCGCCACATCGCCAGCAACGCCCTGCCCACGCGCCTGCATTTCAGCGAGCCGGATCTTGGCATTCACGCTCCCCCGACCGACCGCCTGACGATAAAACTCCTGCGCAAGCCCATAGTTGATTATCGTTGGCTGCCCTTGGGAATATAGGTCACCAAGCCGCAACAGGGCGGTCACGCTGCCCACATCTGCGGCCTGACGATACCAGTGCAGGGCCTTGTGCGGATCGACGGCAACGACCTCGCCTCTGCCGTAGAGATCGCCAAGGGCCAAGGACGCATCTGCATCACCCCCCGCCGCAAGCTGCTCGAGATCTACCTTCGCGGAGGCGATGTCCTGGCGAACTCCGCGCCCACGCGCCTTCATTTCAGCGATCCGCACCTTTGCGCCGACGTTTCCAGTCTCTGCGGCCTTTTGAAAGAATTCCATCGCGCGCCCGTAGTCAGCAGCGGACCGCTCACCGTCGGAATAGAACTCGCCGAGCCGAAGAAGCGCCGACACACTGCCCTGTGCCACAGCCCTTTGAAAGTAAGTCAAAGCCTGCGCCGGCTCGGCCGGTATCGCCTGTCCGTCGCTATAGAGATTGCCGAGAGCCAGAGAGGCACCAGCCTCCCCCGCCGCGGCCAAAGCATCCAATTCGGCCTTCGCGGTTGATATGTCCTGTGCAGTACCGCGTCCCCTTGCCTTCATTTCCGAAAGGCGCACCTTCGCGCCGGCATTGCCCCTGGCCGCCGCCTGTTCATAGCTTACGATTGCAGTCCCGTAGTCGCCCGTCAGTGCGCCCTGGGCGGCGTAAATATCGCCCAGCCGAACCAAAGCCGTTGTGCTTCCGAGCGCGGCAGCTTGCTGGTAGTAACCGATTGCGCGTGCCGGATCAGCCCGCACGACCTCTCCGCCGTAGTAGAGGTTCCCCAAGGTGAGGGCCGCGGCCGGTTCCCCGCGCTCAGCGAGTGCCATCAACGTACGGGTTGCCAATGATACGTTTTGAACGGTTCCCTGTCCGTGAGCCTCCATTTCCGCAAGCCGCACTTGCGCATTTGCGCTGCCCCTGCCAACGGCGCGGCGGTAATAGTCCTGCGCGAGCGTGTAGTCAGGCTTGGAGGTGTCATTCGAGGAGTAGAGATCCCCAAGCCGTGTCAGCGCCGGCACACTCCCCTGATCGGCAGCGCGCCGATAATGAAGCCAGGCTTGGGCAGCATCGACCGGCATGAGATCCCCTCGCGCGTAGAGATCGCCCAGGATAAGTGACGCCTCCCCCTCGCCCTGTGCCGCCAAGCCTTCCAGTTCGGCCTTGGCAGAGGCAACGTCCTGCGCCACGCCACGCCCCCTTGCTTCCATTTCGGCTAGGCGCACCTTTGCGCTGGCACTACCTCTCTCGATTGCTGCTCGATAGTATTCGAGCGCCCGCCCATATTCAGGCCGTGACAATTCACCTTCCGAATGAAATTCGCCGAGCCTTATCAAGGCCGTTACGCTGCCTTGAGCGGCTGCCTGACGATAGTAGATTAGCGCCTTGGCGGGCTCGATCGCGAGTGCCCGACCGTCCGCATAGAGGTCACCGAGCGCCAAAGAGGCAGCGGCTTCTCCTGTACTGGCAAGCGAGATCAACTCTGTTGTCGCACTGGCGAGATCCCGCGACATGCCGCGTCCCCTCGCCTTCATCTCGGCAAGCCGCACTCTTGCACCGACATTGCCGGTCGCCGCAGCCTGGCGGTAACTTGCAACAGCTGGACCATAATCACCATTCACCGCCGCTTGATCCGCGTACAGATCGCCAAGCTGCATCAGCGCCGTCGTGCTGCCGTGGGCGGCGGCCTGACGGTAATATTCCACCGCGCGGTGCCAATCCGCCGGGATGACATCGCCTTTCAGATAGAAACTTCCAAGTGAGAGGTCGGCAATTGGCGCACCGAGATCGGCCAGGGCCTGCAGTTCACCGATCGCTTGCTTCACATTGCGTGCCATGCCTTGACCGCGCGCCTGCATTTCCGCAAGCCGGACCTTAGCGTCCACGTTTCCTTGCTCGGCAGCCGGGCGATAATGAACGACCGCCGCGGCGTAGTCGGTCGCCAGGACCGTTCCGGAATAGTAGAGGTCTCCCAGCCTGACGTGCGCCCTCGTCGAGCCAAGCGCTGCGGCCTTGCGAAGCGCGGCAACGGCGATCTCCCCCTGCTCCGGAACGCGCCCGGATAGACAAAGATCAGCCAGTTGCTCGAGCACGGCTGGATTGTCGGAACCGCCGACCGAGCGCAGGTTTGCCGCTCCTGCCGCGACGTCGCGTTGCGTGCCTTCACCGCGGATCAACAACTCCGCGACCCGCAACTGCCCAGCGACGACCCCTTGGTTTGCCGCCTTCGTGTACGCGGCGAACGCCTTTGTCGGATCATGCGCCACGAGTTCGCCACGACTGTAGAGATCTCCCAGGCCGATCAGCGCACCGCGATACCCATAGGCTGCCGCCCGTGAGTAGAGCTTGAGGACGCGGGCGCCGTCGGGAGTATCATTGACAACCGCACCTCCGGTTTTCGGCTCCGACACGGCTACGATCGCATCGGGCCCGGCGTTGCGCAGCAAGTCTTCATACTCCACGAGCAACCGGTCGACGGTCGGAGCGTCGATCCGGCGTGCGAGGTAGAGATCAGCCAGTTGTGAGAGTGCTCGACCGAGGTTGGGCTGGAAAACCTGGTCTCCATCAGGCAGGTCGGTTTGTGAATTAGGGCGATTTGCGGAGGTTTGTGGCGTAGTGGCAGACGCCGACCCCGCCCAAAGGAAGCCAACCGCGACCAGGCCGATCCATCCCGCTGAACGCATCACCCCCCACTTTCTGACCCGGCCACCTGGCGTCGTGGAAACACCGACCGGTGCAAGGCGCGCATGCGTCTTGCCGCACGCCATCCAGTACCAATGAGCCGGTCGACCGGTGGCGCGACGGGCAGTTGCGGCATCTCGATCAGATCCAAGAGCGCGTCCGGTGTCACCTCGCTGGTGACAACAATGCGAGACAGCGCGAAGAGATCCTCCGTCTGGCTACTCAGCGCGTGGCGAACGCGGCAAGCCGCAAGGTATCCGGCCTCTTGCGCAATGCGGCGCGTTTCGCTTGACGCGTAACCGTGGGGGTAGGCAAATGTGGTGACGGGAGCACCCAAACCGTCTTCCAGGGCTTTCTTGCTATCTCGAAGCTCCGCTGTCGCTTTTGCCCTCGAAAGCGTGTCAAGTTCCGGATGGCTCACAGAATGCGCGCCAATTTCGACTCCTGCGCGTTGCAGATCACGCAACGCGCCCCAGTCGAGCATCGGACGATTTCCCTCGCCAAGATCTGAAAGCCATCGAGCGGTCTTGCCTACAAATCCAGTGGCGACGTAGAGGGTAGCGGCGAATTTGCGGGCGGCCAGAACAGGCAGCGCGGCTTCGGAAAAATCCCGAAGACCATCGTCGAAGGTGATCAAGCAGGTGCGCGGAGGAACCAATTGTCCGCGGCTTCTCAACAACGCGAGGTCGGCAACCGTAATCGAACGGTAGCCGCGCTGCGACAAGGCACGAAGATGCGCGTCCAACTCCCGCTCGGTCACAATCCAGCGTCGATATGCCGGGGCATAATCACGACCGACACTGTGATAGACCAAAATCGGGATAGATTGCATATCACACCTCTTTTTGGGCTGGTCGCGTTGCGTCGAGGCCGCTGCGCGGCCGGTCGTCGCGCCTGCGCTTTGCGAGACTTCTAAAGTAGCCCGGGATTCCTGCGAGGATGCCGAGACGCTCCATCCAAATCAGCCGCAGCGGATAATCACTGGGTAACCGAGTGGTCTTCTGCGAGGTTGGCCCCGCCATGTGGAGGATGCCCGCCGGAAATGCCTTGGCAAGTCGGAAAGCCCGACGCGGTTCGTCGACAATGATCTTCGTCAGGTAGGCACCGAGCCCCATGCCGTAACAAAAGGCCTGGCGGCGCATGCCTTCTTCGCCGCGGCGATGGTAATGCCAGACGATGCCCCGTGGTTGGTATACCAGCTGGAAACCGCCGCTTATGATCGCGAAGAATGCGGCGAGGTCATCGCCACCGCGCGCCAGCGTTCCAGCACCAAGCGCCGCATCGAAACCACCAACTCGACGCAACGCACTGGCTCGGAAAGCCATGTTCGCACCGGAGCCGAACTGGCCGGCCGTGAAGGGAAAAAGCATGCCTTTTGGCCGGTTCGCCTCCAAATCATAGACGCGGCGCTGAAAGCCCTTGCCGAAACCGCCGTGCCGTTCCGTCCAGACTTGCGCCCGGGTTTCGAGTTCGGCCGGCAGGATCAAGCCGGTCACGCAACCGACTGCTTTGTCCTCCTCCATCGGCCCGGCCATCGCTTCGATCCAATGCTGGTCGAGTACAACGTCGTCATCGGTGAAAAGGACGATGTCACTCGACACATAGCGCAGGCCGGTATTGTGCGCTCGGCCGAGCCCCGGGGTCGGCTCAAGCACATAATGCACCCGTCCCCGGTAACGCGCCGAAATCAGATCCACTGTTGCCGTCGATGCCGGTGCGTTGTCTACGACATGCACCTCGTCGGGTGCACGGGTTTGATTAAAAAGAGACGCGAGGCAGCGATCCAGGCTTTCAGCGCGGTCGCGTGTCGCTATCACAACAGCCACTTTTTCGCGCACGGAGACAGGACCGGCTGCGGTCGCCGGCAAAGAGCGCTCGGAACCTATACGCGATAGTATGTCAGCGGGTTCAATGACGGGACCAGAATGCTGCAGCTCGACAATCCTGAGCGGATCTGCCCCGGAGCGAACCAAACAGAAGATACCGCCATATGACCCGTCACTCGGCCGCCGGAGATCGATCGCCGGAAGGGGTTTTGTATGATCTACGCTGACAACCTTGATGGGGTGGAACGGGTTCACACGTCTGGAGAGTTTTGCCCCGAGATACGCTGCTGTCGTAAACACGAGCCCCGCAGCAATGGCGAAAGCTCTGGCCGGTCCAAAGGGATCAAGCCGGGTCACCATATCACTCACGCCGCGCAGGACGCCTGCCGGCAACGTTCGGGTGACATAGGCACGCTCGGTGCCAAGCTCCGCGCTCGCCCCTTCGGTGCCGACCACGGCATTTTTCGAGCGCCCCTCGGCCTGGCATCGCTTTCGGAAGTAGCCCCACCGCGTTCTTTCTGCGGTGACGTGGTGGTGAACAACCGCTTGGGGATCATAAAGGATCACAGCGTCGGGGAGATGCCGGCGCGCGCGAATACACAGTTCGGTTTCTTCGCATCCGGCGGCATCCTGTCCGCTGCGACCGAGCCCCTCAAGAAAGCCGCCAACGACATCGAAAACGCTCCGCCGAAACGACATATTGCAGCCGATCGGGTTGCGGACCGGGCTTAGCCTTGTCGGCAAGCCATCATAACTGCAACCAACGACCCACAGGAATTCTTCCGGGAACCACCGTGGTCGCCCGACTTGCCAAAGTGGCAAAACCTTGCCGCCGACACCGATTACCTTCGGATCAGCATAATGTACCGTAAGCCGTTCCAGCCAGTCAGCCTCAGCAATGGCGTCGTCGTCAAGAAATGCAACGACATCACTCGGGAAGGCGGCGCGCACACCGGTGTTTCGCGCACCCGAAAGGCCGCGCGCGCCATCATTAGCAATTACCTCGATTTCAGGGTAAGACGCCCGCATCGCACACAACAAGTCGTCATTGTGGTCGATGACGATGACAAGCCGGTCGGCCTGCCGTGTCTGATTGAGTATCGAGTTGATAGCGTCGCCAAGTTGGAGGCGGCGCTCATCGGAATAAGCGCAGATCACAACCGCAATCGAATTCATAACGGGCCTCAACCTGCCCGCTGTGTACGGACGGCTTCGCCAGCACGGCTGCGCTCGCTGAGGCCCAGCCGAGCGATTGTTTTTAGCACGCGCCACCCATCGGGTATTGTGCGTAAATTGCTGACACCATGGATGCGCGCATATTCGCGGCTTGGAAGTTCTGCAAAAGCGAGACCGGCCAGCAGTGCACGGATGTTAATTTGCGTTTCGATTTCGAAACCTGTAGCGGACTCGACACGCAGATGAGGCAGCACGTCACGCCAAAAGGCGTTATACCCGTAGCAAAGATCACTGTATCGACCGCCGAAACGCAGGCGCACCAATTGCAATAAGCCCCAATTTCCGAGGCGTCGATACCATTCCATGTCACGCGTGTCGCCACCCTGCAGGAAACGCGACCCCTTGACAAAATCGGCTCCGGCAAGCAGCGCGCCCACGAAACCGGTCATCTCCTCCGGGTCCGCCGAGCCATCGGCGTCGAGGGTAATAAGGATGTCTCCACGGGCCGCCGCGAAACCAGCGGCAAGCGCAACACCTTTTCCGAGGCGCGCTTGCTCGATCACGACGATGTCGGGCATAAGCTCTCGCGCAATCGCGACCGTTCCGTCGGAGGAATTGCCGTCGACAAGAATTACTTCATCGATCCAGGCGGGAATACGCGGCAATACGTGTGGAAGGTTTTGCGCCTCATTTACCGTTGGGACGATAACACTAACCCTCGGCACTAAAATGGCCTTGTCCATAGCGGACGGGCGGAGGGCTGCTCTTAATGACTCGTGAAATTGTTCGCCCATTTCGCTTCAAATTCCTCCACTCAAAAAAATGAAAGCAAAAAAATACGGGTCCCCAGCCATGTATATGACCGTGGAAGGGAAAAGCTTGAATTACTTGTACGCGATTAGCTTTATTACAATATTCTAACTTTGTAAACCATCATATGCTTTTCTTGAAATCGGTCAGACTGCGAAGCAAGTCGTTATTATTATTGATATATTCGAATATTTACTCCGCGCGAAACTTTTGTTTCAGAATTATATCAAAGTATATCATGCGACATTTGCCGATTTCGGAAAATTTCCGGCAAACAATCCTGAGGGGAGACGTAAATTCTCCGGAGACTTTATATTCGTACGCTTCTCTTTATTCTTGAAGGCGATCAAGTTTCCGCAAACAGAAACATAAATGACAATACCGTGAATAGCTTAGATACAGAGGATTTCAGGCGATTGATGGGAGCGAACGCCCCCACAAGAAGCGTGCTTTCTTCACACGTTCTCGTGACCTCAATCGTGCGGTTTGGAGGCGACGGATTGGATGTATCGTGTTCGCGACGAGGAGAGCGCCTCCAATCTAACTGATCGAAATCGCATCGCTCCGAATGCGTGATGGTTCTTTGTGACCAACCGCAGCTGTAAGATTGATGGCGTAGGAAGAGGGAATCGCGTAGTATCCGGACTGAAGCAGTATGTTGAGATTACGACGCAAATCAAAGGCAAGCGATGCCGATGCAATCGGAAGAACATACCGCAAAGGCTCCCAAAACGGACCCCGTTCAGCGGTGGATGAAACTAATGACAGAGTGGAACGCGCTCACTGCTCAAGTGAAAGAAGTGCGGCGCGCCATCGCGACATCGGTTGGCGATAAATCTGAATTAATCCAGACCGAGGCGGCCCTCGTCGCCAAAGGTCACGCGCTCAAGGAAGAAATCGATGCGGTTCTCGCCGAGGCCGCCAGTCAACGCCAACCGATCACGGGGCCACTGATTGTTGGAACCCTTATTCCGTCGCCCAAAGGCGACCGGTAGAGACTGTGTAAGGCACGCCCCTCAAGCGAGGAAGCTTGCGAGCCGCAGGGTGGCCAGAACTGCAAATACAAACAAGGAAGCGGTCGTGACCCAAATTAGTGGGCGCAGGCGAGATCGGACAATGCCAGCCTGCGTTCCGACCTGTACCAAAAGAAGACCTGCCATCGCGACGAGGCCACTTCCAACGTCGATTGGGTCTGTATGACGGAGCGCTTCGAGATTTGCAGGCGCTTCACGGATCCGAACATCAATCGGGAGCAGTCCGTCTTGGTCTTTGCCGATGGCGATGTTTACTGACTTCACCGTCTGAAGAGCTTCAAGGTTGCGGCGCAATTCTTCGACGCGTGAGGCACTGTATCGTTCGCCCGGCTGAAAAGGAACGAGGCGCTGGAGTTCGGACTGCATGCGGAGCGCACCGCTAAACTGGACGGACCCGAAGCGAGATCGGGGACCCAAATCAACACCAATGACGGCGGACACCATACCCGTGCCCTTGCGAACCCACTCCGTTTTGTAACCCTGTGCATGCGCGAAATCCTCCGCACTGACAGTTTGGAGAATGCGCCGCGTGAATGTCTCAGCGACAAAAGTCGTTGCGGGCTGCCCGACGAACTCTTCGATGATCGCGGCCAGTCTATCTACGACCTCGCGCTCCAGTTCCGACTGTCGGATTCCCTTCAATTCGACGGATGTCACCCTGTAGAGATCACCAAGCTTCGGCCGAAGAACTATTTTTCCAGCCTGATGCTCTTCAATGATATCTCCATCTAAGTAGCCGAAATCTGCGATCACACCTCGCAACCGCGCTTTCTCGATTGCCAGCGCCTCTTGGCGTTTGGACGCTGTGGATTTTGCGTCAATCAGAAGCGGCAGTTGGTAAGCCTGTTGAAGCACGCTCCCCAGATGAGGCAACGATATCCCGTCCGTGTCCAGAACCACAGACTGGGCTGCCGCTGGCAAGACGGCGGCCATCCATACGGCCGCAACGATCAGCACACGAGCCCTGCGCAAGCTCATTCTTTCGAGTTTGCATGCCGTTTCGGATAGGTATCTTCGCAATCGGTGAGGCATTCGCGGGCTCCAAGCATGGCCTGCCACTTCACTTATTCGCGCCCAGTAAAGCACAAAATTGTGAGATTGCACGCCCCCCGACAGATCAATCTGGGGCATTTCATTTCCTGCTTAATCGTCCTATGCTTGCGAAAGCTATCGATAATGGACCAGAAGGAAGTGCTGGATCGACAGTATGATTTCGGAGACGGCATTGACGCAACCGATCGGTCCAAACGCCTTTGGACACCTCATTCATTCCAGTGGGCCGGCTTCAGATGCCATGTGGCTCAATCTCTATCAACACGACCAGGCGGCAGTCCCCAGCCAATCCCCGCGATGGGGACAGGCGGTCGCGGCCGCCGGCAACTACCGGTGTAACCCGCAAGACTTCCATTTCGCCGACGGCAGCCATGCCGTGTTGCCTCTGTTTACCAGGGGTGTCGCTTCTTTGCGCTATGCTTGGTCTCCGCCGCCGGCCTGGGGGTTTGGCGGGCTGTTATCGGATGAGGAAATCTCGGGTACGAAGTTGCGCTCCGTGCTCGCTCATCTGGAGACGTTGCCCTATGTCGGAGTAAAGGTTCGACCAAACCCTCTCAAAGCGCACGTTTGGACAGAGGCAATGCGACCGGGTTGGGCATCCATTCCTCGCCTGGCGCATGTCGTCGATCTGACCGGCGGCTTTGAAGCCGTAGCAGCGCGGTTCCGGTCCAACGCAGGAACCAACATCAGGCGTGCGCAAAAATATGGCGTAGAGGTGGAAGCTGGCAACAGTGATCGATTGATCGACGAATTCCACGGCCTGCTCGAACTCTCCTTTGTGCGCTGGGCACGCAAACAGCATGAACCGGCGGCACTTGCACGCTTCCGTGGGCTGCGCCGCGATCCTCGCTCGAAATTCGCTACAATGGCTGCCCACCTGGGCGAGGGCTTTCGCCTCTATGTCGCCCGACTTGGGGGCCGCCCCGTTGCTGCAATATTGGTGCTCATGCATCATCAAGCACATTATACGCGCGGCGCGATCGACGAGGGGCTCGCAGGCGAATGCCGCGCCACGTATCTGCTGCAGGCCACCGCCATTGAAGATGCCTGCCGGCTCGGCAGTACGCATTATCACATGGGTGAGACAGGGAATTCGGCCTCTCTCGCACAATTTAAATCTCGCTTCGGTGCAGTCGCCATTCCCTATGCAGAGTATCGATATGAGCGCGTTCCGCTCGCAAAGATCGATAGTTTCGCCCGAAGTACCGTTAAACGCGTGGTAGGGTTTCGTGATGCGTCTTAGCCGATCGGTCGCCATCGCCGGCATCTTTCTGTCCATCTTTCTGCCGTTTTCGGCGGCACGTGCCGACGAGCCAGTTCCGATCGCCGAAAAGGGCTCATGGCGGCTCGTGTTCGGGGATGATTTCGACGGCAGCCAGCTTGACCGGGACAAGTGGACGACTTGTTATTGGTGGAACAAGGACGGCTGCACCAATCTCGGCAATGCCGAACTGCAATGGTACCGACCCGAAAACGTCTCCATTTCCGACGGGCATCTGCGCCTGACTGCCCGACGACAAAAGGCCACGGGAATTGAAGGGCGCACATTCGATTACACCTCCGGTATCGTCACCACTGGGCGTGACTACGACGAGTTGCCTCGGCCATCGCGCGTGCGGTTTCGCTATGGACACGTGGAGGTCAAAGCGAAAGTCCCAGCGGGTAAGGGATTCTGGGCTGCGATATGGCTCCTGCCTGAGAGCCGAGAATCCCGACCAGAGATTGACCTCATGGAGGTACTTGGAGATTCTGCCTCCACGCTGCGAATGCACTATCATTACGTCGACGCAGCCTCGGAGAAAAAAAGCGTCGGAAAGGATGTCGAGACGCCAGACTTGTCGGCGGGTTGGCACGTCTACAGCCTCACCTGGGATCCGGATAAGATCATCTGGTACCTCGACGGCAAGGAGGTTTGGCGCCACACCGACGCCGCAACGATATCCAGCGAAGAGATGTATCTGCTCCTAAACTTGGCGGTTGGGGGTGAGTGGGCAGGATCCCCACCCAAGTCTACGAAGTTCCCCTCGCAATACCTCATCGACTACGTACGAATCTGGCAACGGGACGACGGCTGATGTTGCAACGCAAAGACCACAACACAGCTAACTTCATGTCGCGAATTTCACGTGCGTATCCGGCGATAGCGGCCCTCGCGCACTCGCCGCTTTTGAAAAACGGTTACGCGCTGGTCGCGAGCGCCGGGCTGACATCGGCACTTGGACTCGTTTTCTGGGGGCTGGCATCACGCTTTTATACCCCCGAACAAGTGGGCCTCGGCGCCGCGCTTATCTCTACCATGCTGGCGCTTGGGAATATTTCGCAGCTCAACATGGGCAATTTTTTGAACCGCTACCTGCCCGCCACCGGACAGAATGGCGCTGCTCGTCTGGTGCTTTGGGCCTATACGTTGGCCGCCGCAGCGGCGGCTCTTCTTTCCACGCTCGCCATTTTGTTCATCTCCCGCCTCACCCCAGAGCTGGGTTTCCTGAGCGAGCAACCCATCGCGGCTGCAGCCTTCGTGGTCGCAACGGTCGCCTGGACGCTCTTTGCCCTCCAAGACAGTGTACTCGCCGGCTTGCGTCGCGCGATCGTTGTCCCCGTTGAAAACGCGGTGTTCGCTGTTGCCAAGCTGCTGCTGCTGACGCTTTTTGCGGGTTCCTCCATCTTAGGCGCGGGGCTCTACGCAGCGTGGGTATTGCCACTTCCGCTCTTGTTGGCCGGCATCAATTGGCTGATTTTTTTTCGCTTTCTTCCCCAACACCGCATCAATGGTGACACCGAGAGAGCTGACCGCCAGGCACTCACCCGCTATTTTGGTTGGGACTATCTGGGGACCCTCGCTTCGATGACGGCAATGGGAACAGCGCCACTCGTGGTCCTCCACTATGGCGGCTCGGCCCATCTGGCGGTCTATTATATTTGCTGGGAGATTGTTTACGGGGTCTACCTCATCAGCCGTTCGATGGGCATCTCCCTCTTGGCAGAGATCGCATTCGACAAGACGAAACTGCACCGCCTCGCGGTCGATGCACTCATTTATACCATTGCACCGTTGGCGGGCGTTGTATTCTTGCTCATTCTTGCTGCGCCGCTGCTGTTGTCCATGCTTGGAATGGAAGTTTCAGCTGCAAATTCTACGCTGCTGCGGCTGCTTGCCATCTCATGCCTGCCTTGGAGCCTTGTCACGCTTATGCTTGCCGTCGCCCGTGCGACAGGTCGAACGCAGATCGTTGCACTAGCTCAAGTGATAACGTTGGCCATTGTGCTTGGCCTTGGCACTCCGCTTGTCGCCATCCATGGCGCGGTCGGGATGGCAACTGCGTGGCTCATTGCCCATAGCATCACCGCCGCGGGCCTGTTGGCTGACCTTTCGCGCCGGCTCGGGCCAGCCGGCAGGATTGATCTCACGTTGCGCTTGCTGTCATCGCTGGCGCGGCTATCGAGCAATCTCCGACCTCGACGCCATTCCTCGCCGCCGCTTCAGGCGTCAATTGCAAGCTTTTGTGCTGCGACCGGGCTCGAAATGCCGGATCCGCAAACGGTGCAAGAATTCTACCGGGAGAGCGATGTGCGGACAGGCATGTTCCGTACGGCCCGCCCGCCCGCCGAACTCCTTGTTTTCAAGGCGTCGACCTCACCCGAGGGACATAGAGCGGTCACTCGACACATCAAAAGGAGCCAGGAGTTAGCCGCCAACCCAGCACTTGCTCAACTTGATTTCGCGGTATCCACAATCGTTGCGAGTTCCATTGATTCATCGGGAGCCAGGCTCGCAGAACGCGCCCTGCCCGGCGAAGATGGACGTTCGATTTTTGCCAAGTCCGAACTGTACATCCCGGCTCTCGCCCAGTCGATAAACGCCATGCACGTCATGCACTCGCGTACAGCGGCAAAGCGGATTATCAACGACGATTGGCTAGAACGCTGGCTCGATTTTGGGGCCGAAACCGTATGCGCGTCGCGCTCACCTTTGCTGGGCGAGCCAGCACGCGCTGATGCGCTCGCCATTTTCCGACAACAGCAATACCAATTCTGGCACGGCCGCTCCCTGTCTCTCGGCCTCGGGCATGGTGACTTCGCTCCTGGAAACTTGCTTTTTACAAACGGTCCAGGTGATGCAGATATTCGCCTGAGCGCAGTCATTGACTGGGAGACCGCCAACCAGGACACCCCTCCAGGCCTTGACGCCATGTTCTTATTGCTGACGGCACGCGCAGCGCGCAGTGGCGAGGATCTGGGATTTGTCGTCCGCCGGATTTTGGAAACACCGCTACTGTCGCCCGATGAAATGACTGGAATGGCGCCGTTGAATGCCGCACTGGAGGAGAGCTACGGTGCGCTCTCGGACCCAGCGGTGTTGCGCGCATTGTGCGGGCTGGCCTGGTGGCATCATATTGCAACCAATCTCACCAAATCAGCCTGCTTTGCCGACAAGGCGTTGTGGCTCGCAGTTAACATCGACCTTGTCTTGGCCTGGTACGGCGGAAAGGTGACCGCAGCACCGCACTCACTTGCGATCGGTTGCCTCCGGCGACAAAGGGGCCGCCAAAGTGTGACGAGCTCCGAACCAGCCTCCGTCGTAGCAAGGAAGGGCTAGAAGTATGACCGTCCTTGCTCACGTGGAAGACATTGCCTCCAACACAGGAGTGGAAGCAGTATCGCGACGGCCCGCCGGGCGATACGATGTGGCCCTGGCCGCTATACTCTCTGCGACACTCCTTCTCTGGGCAGTGTCGCTGCCTGCGATAGACCCCGACCGCATGACCGACATCGGGTTGGTATCGGTTCTGCCACGAAGCTTTTTTCTTTCACTAACGTTGCTTGCAGCCGGTTTTGCCTGGTTGGTTTGCGGGGGACGAACGCGCGGCCCGTTGCCCATTCTCTATCTGGTCACGCTGATTATTATCCTGCACGGTACGCCGCCGTTCGTGTACGGAACGTTGCGTTATTCCTGGGCCTGGAAGCACCTGGGCGTTATCGATTACATACAACGTTATGAAGCCGTTGACCGAAATGCGTCATTTCTTGCAGCCTATCACAATTGGCCCGGGCTTTTCGCGGCGACAGCTTGGCTTGCCGACCGCTTCGGCCTGAGATCAGTCGATCTCGCGCCAATTGTGAGTTTTACCCCACCCGTCCTGACGCTCGGCCTTGTCGGAGCGTTCCTGCAAGTGGTCAAAAGACTGTCGGCGGACCGCCGCCTTCAACTGACGGCCTGCTGGTTATTCGTCGCAGCCAACTGGGTCGGCCAGGATTATTTCTCGCCCCAAGGCGTCACATTTCTTTGCTACCTCATTCTCATCGGTCTGTTTCTCGGTCCACTGCGCAAAAGGGAAACAACATGGGCGGCGCAAAGACCTCGTTTTCTGAATGTGCTTGGCCCGCCCGCATTGCCCGGCGGCCTGCCGTCTTGGACGGGTGGTCGGTTAGCCCGTACGCTTTCGGCCGTGCTCGCCATGACACTTATTTCGGTCATCGTGGTCACGCATCAGTTGACGCCTCTCATGATTATCCTTGCCGCGGCCGCTTTAACCGTGCTCGGATGGCTTTCGCCCGCCTATCTGATCTTTGCAATCATCACTGAAGTCTTGTGGCTTCTCTGGCCCGCGGCCCCTTTCGTCTACGAACAAATCTTGAGCGAACTGGCCAGCATGGGTACCCTTGCTGAAGCAACGAGCAAGCTGGCGAACGTGGCTGACGTGAGTGCCGACCGTGCTTGGGTCGTCCTGTTCGGGCGTGCGCTGTCGGCAGGTGTCATTGTCCTTGCGCTCCTGGGCGGATTGCGCCGGCTGCTGAATGGTCACTGGGACCTCACTGCCGCGGCACTCCTGCTCTCACCAATGCCGCTTATCGCCGTGGCGTATGGCGGAGAGTCGATTTTCCGTGTTTATCTCTTCGCATCGCCCTTCCTCGCCTTCTTCGCCGCCACGGCGTTCTTTCCGTCAGTGCGGGCGGGGGCCCCGGCTTATGTCTTTGCACCACTTGCCGCTATTTTATTGCTTTCAACCATCGGCTTCCTGTTTGCGAACAACGGCAAGGATCGCGAGTACCGCTTCGCTGAAGATGAGGTCGCGGTGGCTGAATGGCTCTACAGTTCGGCTCCGGAGGATACACTGCTCATCGAAGGCTCGCGTAGCTACCCCTCGCAGTTCATGAACTACGAAAACTTCTACTATCTGGCGATCGCACTGGAATCCGAAGCCACTCGAAAAGAAGTCGTCGCCAACCCGTCCAGTGTTTTCTTGCGTTGGATGGACAATCCACGCTGGCGCGACGCCTATGTAATCTTGACGCGCAGCCAGAAGGCCTCCCTCGAGGCTAACGGGCAAATGCGGCCGGGTGACTTCGATCGCATCGAGCAGGATTTACTGATGTCGTCTCGTTTCAAGCTGGTGCGGGCATCCGCGAATGCGAAAGTTTTTCGGCTCCTGCCCGCGACGGCCGATGGTAGTGCCCTTGGTAACCGGTATCACTAGCCGCCGGACGGAGAGGTCCCGGTTACAGCCAGCCCACTGGCACTCAGTTCAATGGGGGGCTCTGCGCACGCAGTGACGTCACCGCACGCTATCGCCGATCCGGCGCCAGCAACTGTGCCAACCCAACGCGAAGATCTGTTCGGCATTGATAGTCGAGCGCCTCTTGAAATGCCCGCACGCAACCCTGGGATCGCCTAACTTCGCCGAGCAGGCCGTCGACGTGGTCGATACCGCAATCAGATTTCGTCTCTTCGATCATTATTCGTGCGAGATCATTGATCGACGTCTCAACACCTCTGCAAACGTTCAAGACCCGGGCACCAACCGCAGGGCGCTCCACCGAGCGGATAAGCGCTTCAACCACATCTTCGACGTAAACGAAATCGCGTGTCTGCGTGCCGTCGCCATAGATCACGATATTTTCGTTTCTGCTCAGCCTTTGCGCGAACTTGGTGATCACCCCGGAATAGGGTGACCGCGGATCCTGGCCCGGCCCGAAGACGTTGAAGAAACGAAGGCCTGTCGTCGAAATGCCGTAGACTTCATAGGCAGCGCGGGCGTGCAATTCGCATGAGAGTTTGTCGGCACCATAGGGTGACAGAGGAACGCACCTTCCCTCTTCAGAAAGCGGCAGGCTTTGGCTGGCCCCATAGACGGCGGCTGAAGAGGCGTAGACAAGCGGCTGCTTGGTACCGGAATTCGCAATTGCCTCAACGAGGTTTAAGAACCCGGTTATGTTGATCGCATGAGAAGACGTTAGTTGCCGGTTGCACCTCTCGACCGAAGCGACCGCCGCCAAGTGGATGCAGCCATGAACCAAGGAAAGCGCCTCTCGAACAACCTCCCTATCCAGAACAGAGCCTTTGATGAAGGTGGCGGCCGGGGATACATTTTCCGGCTTTCCTGAGCTTAGATCGTCTAGGACCACAACTTGACGACCAGTTTCCAACAATCGCCGCACGAGATGCGCGCCAATGAAACCGGCTCCGCCGGTCACCAAGATCGTTTCGAAACCGTTTCCACTCATGACATTTCGTCCCGGCGAGAGTTGTCCTGACACAATGCAAAGCAAGCGCACACAACGAGCCAATGGAAACGGCCAGCTCCGCTGCTGGCCGCCAGGTGACCGAAACTCGTTACACGTCAGCTCAATCCTTTATTCTCGCGGTCATGCAGTCAAGCCACTGAAGTCCATAGGCGTTCGGGCATCTGTGAGAAAACAAAACCGCCGGCAAGGTCGAGCCTAAATAATGGCGGGCGCCTCGAAGCATCAGTCCATATGCCTTCGCTCAACGAGGCAACGCCCCTCGAAGGGGAGAAGCCCTTAGCGCTGCGCCCATACCGTGCACCTGTTTGCAAGTCCGTTTCCCCCCGGGCGACGCCCCTTGAGTGGTGAGCATCAGCTTGAAAAATCCCTCCCGCGCACGTCGGGCGATACACGCGCCGTGGCACGGCCCCTTGAGTTCCCAAGGAGTCGATCGACGGCGCGCAAGATTATGGGCTGAGGGGCCTTTTCATAAATTAAAACATGCGTAATATATATAATGTGAAAGCTTGCCCAACCGTAAAGACTTCTGCGCTGTTAGTTTATTCGCGGCCACTCCTCTAAGTCAGGCCTCGCATCAAATATTTGCATTGTTTGAATTTCTGGCTCTTAAGAGCCTAATTTTCTTGAGTGGGGCCAATGCAATACACTCCTGACGATCGGATTACGTCGACTATTTGCTACCGGGTCACCAGCCCTGCGCCGCGTGACGCTTGGAAGCAATTGATGACGCGTGACCACGAGGCGATGCCGTATCAATCGCCGGAGTGGAACAACGCGATTTGCGCTGAGGGCAAGTTCAAAGATATCAGCCGCTACTACATATTCGAAGACGGGTGCCAGGTTATAGTTCCGCTCGTGACCACGACGGCCATCGGCCCGGTGGACCTTGTTGCGGGTTCTTACCCCGATGGCTGCGGAATGGGAGGGGCGGTGTGCTGCGACAACACGGCCATCCGCCACCTCAGGGAGGTACTGAAGGATCTCATGGCATTGCGTTTCCTCAGCATCCGGGTCAGGCCGAACCCTTTGCAGGGTAAACGGTGGTCCGAAGCGGCGCACGGCCTGGGTCTGATGATGAAACCGCGCCGTGCCCATGTGATCGATCTGAAGGAAGGGTTCGACCACGTCTACGGCAAAC
>NZ_JAEPRP010000016.1:0-10960 GCF_016652895.1 Ensifer sp. SSB1 | reverse complement strand
GCAAACTCTTCACCAAAGCGACAAGGGTCAGTATTCGCAAAGCCGAGCGAGAGGCCGTCATCGTAAAAAGCAGTAGCAACGGCGAACTAATCCCGCTCCTTCACAACTTGCTTGAGAGGTCCGTCAAACGGTGGGCTGAACAGCAAAACGAACCGCTCTGGCTAGCGAAGTTCCGCTTTGGAAGGCGAGATCCCATCAAAAAGCTCTATCAAATCCAGGAGGCGCTCGGTGCATCCTGCAAGGTCTGGGCAGCATGGGTGAATGGGCAACCGGTTGCGGCGTCCCTCGTTTTGATGGGAAAAAACGTGAATGACGCCCGGGGCGCAATCGACCGAGTTGCATTGGGAACGTCCCGCGCCAACGATCTGCTCCAAAAACTCTCGATAGAAGACGCGTGTCGGACAGGCTGTCGTTACTATCACCTGGGCGAGAGCGGCAATTCGGCATCCCTTTCCCATTTCAAGGAGCGTTTCGGAGCGACGCACTACGATTACTCCGAGATACTTATCGAGCGGCTCCCGATTTCTCAGGCCGAAAAACTGCTCAAGTTGGGCGTTAAGAGAGCGATCGGCTTCAAGGACTGAATCCGCTCCTCTCCACAGCACAAGTGCGCACCGGGTTTAACACGTTCCGTGGCACTGGTAGCCTCGGATGGACGCCGATCAGGTGTTTGCGGGGTGCGCGCTCGACCTGTGGCGCTCCCGTTTGTGCGCGCGTACCCGCCGCTTGAGCAAGCAGCAAATCTAAATACGGCAGCGACCTCTTGCCCGTCAGATAGCACGCGTAGTTTTGGTGGTTCACGGTCCAGCAGGAGCATCTCCAGATGGAACTCGCAAATTAACCGTTTCTTAAGCGTGCACTTTAAAACGGACCTCTATTGCACTACTATAATTTAGGGGGCGCCGATAAGCGGCGATCTCCATCAAATCGTCGATGTGTCGGGCGCGCTGGAGGGCACCCTTAAAAAGAAACTCGACTTCGCTTGCGCCTGTCTGTTCGATGTATTCGACATCAATACTTTGAGTACGAATTTATATTTCAGCATTTCCATACAGCATGCACGACCAATATATCGATCGCATGGAAGTCGTCTCTCTGCATCGTAGGGTTGGTAATTTACATATTGCCGTCGGAGAGCAAAAATTATGTCTATTTCAGTCGCATTTGTCGACGACCATCCAATTTTACTTGAAGGTCTGGTCAGCTTATACTCCGGGAAAAGTGATCTCAATATCGTCGCCAAGGGCGAGAATGCGGTCGACGCATTAAAGATCGTCGAAGAGCATTCGCCCCATGTCCTCGTGCTCGACCTGAGTATGCCGGGCGACACAGTTGCCGCCATAGAGGTGATTGCACAGAAATATCAGGGGACACGGATCATCGTCTTCACAGCGAATTCGAGCATCGAAACGGCCATCCAGGTGCTGAACCAAGGCGTCGCAGGCTACGTGCTCAAAGGCAGCTCCGCCAGTGATCTGCATCAGGCGATACGCACGGTCTACGATGGCGACACATTCATCACCGCGGGCTTTGCCACCAAAGTCATCATGGCGATGAAGACTGCAGAACTGCGCCGACGCAAGCAGGCGCAACAGCGTCTGAGTTTGCGCGAAGAGCAGATCGTCCGCCACCTGATGCGCGGCAGCACCAATCGCGAAATAGCCAGATGTCTTGATATCAGCGAAAAGACCGTCAAGCACTACATGACATTGCTGATGCAGAAACTCGACGTGAGGAACCGTCTTGAAGTGGTGCTGGCGGCCCAACGCCTCGACGTTCTGCCGGACGGTACGGTCGATCGCGGACGGATCAACTAAAGTGCCCTACCCTCGCATGGATCGGCGGGCCGACGCTCGATAGCGGCTGCGCCGTTCTGCGCCAGCGAGTGTCGCCGCGCCTCCGACAGAAGTTCCCCCCGTTCAAGGGTTGGCGGACAGTCGCAAAAGCCACCGGCGTCCCCCATTGCCATGACCAAGCGGAAATAAGGCCGTCGCGACCGTCCCATTGCCCCGGGGGATCGCGCCCATTGGTCGACCAGTGCCTGCCTCAGGCCTTGCGGTTTGGCGAAGGCTTCAAGTGGCGCTGTGCCAAGAGGGCAGCCTCGACGCGGTTCTTTGCACCGAGTTTCGTGAGCAGGCGGCCGACATGGAATTTCACTGTCTTGATCTGCACGTCCATTTCTTCGGCGATCGTCCGATTGGTGCAACCGCGCCCCAGCAAGCGGAAGACAACTGCCTCCTTCGGCGTCAGCTTGTCGATCAGCCGTTCCACCCTGTGTCCTTCGGTGCGATTGCGAATGACGCCGAAGAGGCGCATGCCAAGCGCAGGCGAAAGATAAGCCTGCCCTTCGGCGACGGTCGAGATCGCCGCAATCAAGTCGGGTGCAGGGGCGCCCTTCAGCACATAGCCCGCCGCTCCAGCGTCGAGCGCCTCCAGCACATCATCGTCCTCCTCCGAAACCGTCAGCATCACGACCTTCGTCTCGGGCCAGCGCGCGGAGATTTCGCGCGCTGCATCGATCCCGTTGCCGGGCATGGAAATGTCGAGCAGCGCCACGTCAGGCAGCAGTTTTTCGACGAGCCGGAGCGCCTCGTCCTTCGAGCCGCCCTCGCCGACCACGGCAAAGTGTTTCTGCAACCCGAGTGCCTGCAATACGCCCATTCGAAAGAGCGCGTGATCATCGACGACGATAACCGACGTGGGTTCACCCATCGAGTATTCCTCCTCCGAGATCCAGCGTCATTTTAAGTTCCGCACCGCTCTGCCGCTGGATGAAATTTAATGTGCCGCCGAGGCTTTCGACCCTTTGCTGCAGCCCGTGGATGCCCAGGCCCCCGCCACCCGACTTTTCGGCAGAATGGCCGTCACCCGACTGGCGGCCGCTATCGGAAACGCTGAGCACCAGGGTCACACCGTCGACGCGACAGCGGACCGCCTGCCCCTGCCCGCCAGCGTGGCGGTAGGCGTTGTTCAGTCCCTCCTGCACGAAGCGGTAGACGCAGGTCTTGATAACCGGCGGCAACGTCAACTTGCTGCCGCTGGCCTCGACCTCGACTTGGGTCCCAGTCCGCGCTTCATGAAGTCTTGTGGCCCGAGCGATGACCTGATCGAGCTCCAGGCGCTCGATATCCGGCAAGAGCAACGACCGCGCGATCAGGCGGATTTCCTTCAAGGTTTCTTCAAGCGTCCTTCCGATCACATCCAGGGCCTCGTCGCGCTCGGCCTTGGACCGTGCCAGGCGTACCGGCTCCATCTGCAGGACGGCAAAGCCGATCAACTGCGCCGGACCATCGTGCAGATCAGCGCCAATTCCGCGCGTAAGCCGCTCGTTGAAATCCGTCATGCGCAAGGAGGCAATCCTTGCGCGATCGCGCAGCACACGGATTTCCTCGGAGACCCGCTCGGCTTCCTCGGCGCGCTGCTGCAGCCGCAGTCGCTGCTGCTCAATCGTCGCGCTGCCGCGATGCACTATGCCGAACAGGCCGAGCATGATCAGGGTGGAGGCGCCCGCGACCACCGTCCAGCCGATCAGGCGCACCTTGAAGATCTCCCAATGCAGGATGTCCGTATCCTCGTGTATCTCCGCGACGGCAACGACTTCCCCCGTGTCGGCCCGACGCACGGGGCTATAGATTTCGAGATAGCGCGCGTTGAGGCTTCGAAGCGTGTGCTCACTCGCCGTCAGATCCGCGTAATCGGCTGCGACGTCGCCGCGCAGCGCCTGAACGAGTCCCGGCGGCGGATTGAACCGGCGACCGATCAGCTCCTTGGAGGTGGAATAGGCGACCGTCGCATCCGGCAACCACAACTCGAAATAGGGAAAGCGGCCCTTGAACTGCGGCTCGGCAAAGAGCTGGTCGAGGCGCGCCCGGCGCGCCGGCGAAATCTCGCCCGTCTGGGCCAACTCGTTACCGACCGGCTCGAGTATGCTTTGCATGAAGAGCGCCGTCGCCGCGGCACGATCGCCCGCTGCATTCTGGGAAACTTCGCGAGAAATGAGGTAGCCCGAGACCCCGGCGACCAGCAGGATCAACACGCTGCTTGCGAGCAGGAACTGCACGGAAAGGGTCTGCCGACCAAACCATTCCTGCATCGGCGGCAACATGCGACGACGGACCATGACCGCCGGCTTCGCCGGCACGGCGATCTCCTGCGAAATGCCCCGTGAATGCTCAGTCACGCTGCGCGGTTTCCTTTCGGATTGCTTGCGGCGGAAACGCAATGTCCCAACCGAGCCGCCGCGGAGATGATGGCATTATTCTGCTAAATTGAAAGACCTTCCCCAGTGAATATCCAGGGTCCAAAGAAGGACTGGACCTAGGTCCAGACTATCTATTGGTCCAATGCCACAAATGCCGCGTCCGCTAGTCGGAAAAGCGCTCCGCCCTTCGTCGGCAATCTCGTCCGACCTTGCGACGTTTCTTTCCTGGGCTTCTGCGTCCACCCTACAAATATCAGCAGAAATGCCCGCGGGTCACGAACCGGGCAATCCGGAACACAGCAACCGGCGCGCCGGGGGGACAGCCTCGCCGCCGGACGGTGGAACTTTGTTTGAAACGGGCGGCCGCGGCTTCGCGATGGCGCCGATGGAGGGAAAAATGGTAAAGCTCAACCGGAACGATCTCGACTTCATCCTGAAGCAAATCAAGATCGCGGAGGCTCACACGGCAGCCATCGACGGCGGCGCCGATCCGCGCGCTGCCCTTGCAGAGCTTGTTTCCAACCCGCTCCTTCCATACGGCCTTCGCACGGTCGACGGCTCGTTCAACAACTTCCAGCCGAACATGACGCATCTCGGCTCATCGGATCAAACGATGGTGCGGCTGCTGACGCCGAACTATGCGCCAGCCGAGATCAACCCCCGCAACGGGCAGCAGACCAGCTATGCCGATCCGACTGGTTCGGTTTATGACAGCCAGCCGCGGTTGATCTCCAACATCGTTGCCGACCAGTCTTTGAACAACCCCGCGGCAATCGCTGCGGCGCTTGCTTCCCTTGATATCAAGGGCGCGGAAGCACTCGGCATCGTTCGCTCCGTGATGGACCTTCAGGCGGCGGCACGCGCAGCGCATGCCGCCGTGGCAAATGCGGAGGCGAATGCCGATGCGGCGGCGGCCGCCGCCGATGTCGTCGTCGCCAATGCACAGGCGGCGCAAGCGACAGCTCAGGCGACGTATGATGCGGCCGTGGCCTCACAGTCGGGAGCAACGCAGGCACTCGCCAGCGCCAATGCCGCCTTGGCCTCGGCGATCGGCGCGCGCGATGCACATGCCCCCGCGGTCGCAAGTGCCCAGGCGGCGGCTGCCACAGCACTTGCAGCCAGCCAGGCCGCAGCGTCGACAGTGTCCGACGCAACGGATGCACGCAACATCGCCTTTGCCAATCTCGGATTGGCCCAGCAGGCAGAGAGCGCTGCCCTTACGGCGTTCCAGAACGCTCCGACGCCCCAGAACAGCGCGCTCTACCTCGCCGCTGTTGATGCCCGCGAAGACGCGCAGATCGCCTACGCTCTGTCGGTCGAGAACCTGGAGGATGCTTCGGCGGCGCTGACGGCCGCACAGGCTGAACACGCAACTACTGTCGCCGCCTTGCAGGATGCCATTGCCGAACAGCAGACATTGACGAGCGCTGTGGAAGGCGCCCAGAGCGCTGCCGCAAGCGCCACTGCTGTGCTTGCGAGCGCCGACGCGACGTTGAGCGCTGCGGCAAGCGATCTGGCGGAAGCGACGACCAACCTGAATGAAGCCGTTGCGGCGCGCGAAGCCATCCTGACTGGAGACGGCGCGACCGAAGCCGCTCAAGCGATAGCAGAGGCCGCCGATGCCGCCATCATCGACGAGCTTTCCTCTCACGGTGTGACGATGGATGGCGACAACGTCTTCATCAAGAACATCGCCGCCGACCTTGGCGACACGGCCTCGTTCAACGGGTTCATGACCATTTTCGGTCAGTTCTTCGACCACGGCCTGGACCTGACCTCGAAGGGAGGCAGCGGCAACGTCATCATCCCCCTGCAGCCGGACGATCCGCTCTACGTCGTGGGAAGCCAGACCAACTTCATGATCCTCACCCGCGCAACGAATGAGGCCGGCCCGGATGGGCAACTCGGGACGCCCGACGACATCCGCGATCACCGCAACGAGACCACGCCGTGGATCGATCTCAACCAGGTCTACACGTCCAATCCGTCGCACCAGGTCTTCCTGCGCCAGTATGTGCTCGTGGAAGGCAAGCCCTTGGCAACCGGCGAAATGCTGCAAGGCGCTACCGGTGGACCGCCGACCTGGGCCGACATCAAGAACCAGGCAAGGGATCTGCTCGGCATCGAACTGAGCGACATGAACGTGCATAGCGTGCCGCTCCTGGTGACGGACCTCTACGGCGAATTCGTGCGCGGACCCAACGGCCTGCCGCTGATGATGACCGCCACGGGACCTGTCGAGGGTAACATTGCGAACCCGATCGATGCCGTGACTGCCCTCAGCGCGGGCCGCGCCTTCCTCAACGACATCGCACACAGCGCCGTACCGAGCGGACCGGTGGATCACGACCGAAACCCGGCGACGGCGCCGGTCGCCGTGCTCCCGGATGCAGACGACGTTGCCGGCAACCCGATCCTTCCGAACGCCTTCGGCGTCAACGTCACCTATGACGACGAACTGCTCGATGCCCACTTCGTTGTCGGCGACGGCCGCGGCAACGAGAACATCGCGCTGACGGCGACCCATTCCGTCTTCCACAGCGAACACAACCGTCAGGTCAGCGCCATCAAGGCGACGGTGCTCGCCGAAGGGGACCTCGCGCTGCTCAACGAGTGGCTGCTAGTCGACGTGACCACGTTCCCGACCAGTACTGCTGGCCTCGTATGGGACGGCGAGCGTCTCTTCCAGGCGGCACGCTTCTCGACGGAGATGGTGTATCAGCACCTTGTCTTCGAAGAGTTCGTTCGCGCCGTCGCCCCGCAGATCGATGCCTTCGTGTTCTCGCATTCGGTTGAGATCGACGGCGCGATTTTCGAGGAGTTCGCCCAGGTCGTCTATCGCTTCGGCCACTCGATGCTCAACGAAAACGTCGAGATGCTGAAGCTCAGTGCCCAGGGAACGGCGACGCCGGAGGAAATCGGCCTGATCGATGCCTTCCTCAACCCGATGGCCTTCAACAATGCGGGTGTCGATGCCCATGCTGCCTCCGGCGCCATCATCCGTGGCATGACCCAGCAGGTCGGCAACGAGATCGACGAGTTCATGACCAGCGCGTTGCGCAACAACCTCGTCGGCCTGCCGCTCGACCTCGCCACGGTCAACATTGCCCGTGCTCGCGAAACCGGCATTCCCTCGCTCAACGAAGCGCGACGCCAGATCTACGAACAGACGAACGACAGCTACCTCAAGCCCTATGAGAGTTGGGCCGATTTCGCCCTACACATCAAGAACCCGCTTTCAATCGTCAACTTCATCGCCGCCTACGGCACGCATGAAACGATCCTCGCCGCCACCACGGCCGAAGCCAAGCGCGACGCCGCCTGGGACCTCGTCTTCGGCGCTGCCGGCGAAACACCAGCGGAACGCCAGGCGCGGCTCGACTATCTGAATTCGACCGGCACATGGGCAACGCGCGAAACCGGTCTCAACAAGGTGGACTTCTGGATCGGTGGTCTTGCCGAGGCGCTGATGCCCTTCGGCGGCATGCTGGGCTCGACCTTCACATTCGTCTTCGAGTTGCAGATCCAGAACCTCCAGAACGGCGACCGCTTCTATTATCTCAGCCGCACGCAAGGGCAGAACCTGCTCAACGAACTCGAGGCAGACAGCTTCGCCGATCTCATCCGCCGCAACACCGACACCGAGGACAGCGGTCTTCACATCAACGGCTCGGCCTTCCAAACGGCCGACTACGTCATCACAATGGATCAGTCCAAACAGTGGAACCACGGGCTCGGCAATGCGGATCCGACCCGTGAGGCGGACGTGATCTCTGCAGTCACGGGCACCGACTCCCTCGTCATTCGCGGCACGAACTATCTGCGCTTCACCGGCGAGGAACACGTGGTGCTCGGCGGTACGAATGCCGGCGAAACTCTGATCGGCGGCGCCGGCGACGACACGATCTGGGGCGAAGGCGGCGACGACCGCATCGAGGGCGGCTTCGGCGTCGACCACCTGCACGGCGGCGACGGTGACGATATCATCACCGATAGCGGAACCGACATCGGCGCCAGCGACGTGATCAAGGGCGAAGGTGGCGACGACGTCATCAATGGCGGCATGGGCCTGGATTTGATCTTCGGTGGTGACGGCAACGACGTGCTGGCCGGCGGCGAGGATCAGAAGACGCTTTCGGGCGGTCAGGGCAACGACTTCATCCGCGCGCCCACCGGTGGTGGTGGCGCCATCCTCGGCAACGAGGGCGACGACTGGATGGAAGCCCAGGGCAACATGACGACGCTTACCGGCGATAACTCGGAACTGTTCTTCAATTCGCGCATCATCGGCCATGACGTGATGATCGCCGGCGAGAACGATACCGACTTCGACGCCGAATCCGGCGACGACATCATGGTTCAGGGTATCGGCATCAACCGTTCGAACGGCATGGCCGGCTTCGACTGGACGACGTTCAAGAACAACAACTACGACGCTGATGCGAACATGAACATCAGCATCTTCGTCAACCAGCAGAACAACATCCTGCGCGACCGCTATGATCTGGTCGAAGGACTTTCCGGCTGGGACCGCAACGACACCCTCACCGGCCGCGACGTGGTCATCGGTGGGTACGACCCGAACGGAAATGCCTCACAGGTCGATGCCGACGCACCGATCGAGAGCTTCTCCAACGCGCTGCTCGAAAAGAACGTCGACCGGATCGCAGGCCTGCGGGAACTGGTCGCCCACCTTCCGCGCTTCGACCTCTACAATCCGCACAATCTCGATGCCAACGGCCTTCCGATCAATCCCGCCGGAGCAAGGGAGATCGCGGTCATGGATACGTCCGACGGCTCGGACATCATCCTTGGCGGCGGCGGCTCGGACACAATCCGCGGCATGGGCGGCAACGACATCATCGACGGCGACAAGTGGCTGAACGTACGCATCCTTGTCACGCCGCGTGAAGGCCAGGGATGGGCTGCCTTCAGCATCGATTCGATCGCCCAAATCCAGAGCCGCCTGTTCTCCGGCGAGATCAAGCCGAGCCAGTTGCAGGTCGTCCGAGAGATCCTCGACGGCGGCAAGGAAGGCGATATCGACACGGCTGTCTATTACGACAGCTTCGAGAATTACGAGATCACCTACAATGCGGACGGCAGCGTAACCGTCGCCCACGTCAACCCGACCGTCGGCATCGTCGACCCGGCGACCGGCCGCAACCTCGAATCCGAGGGGACCGACCGCCTCTTCAACATCGAACGCATTCAGTTTGCCGATCGGGTGCTGGACCTTCGCGGCCCTTCCATCGACCTGCATGCGTTTGACAGCGCAAACTACCGTGACGCGTTCGGTTCGGCGAATTACGCCAACTCCAACGGATCGGCAGCCTGGACCACGCCATGGACAGAGGCTGGCGACCGTACGGCCAACGCGACAACCACGGGCGAAATTCGCATCAATGGCGGCCAGCTCGAATTCCGGCAGGATACCGGAACGGGCTCGACACCACCCGGAGCCACGATCACCCGGACGGTCGATCTTTCCATGGTTGGCGCCGGCACTGCGACGCTGCGCTTCGATTACGAAGAAAGCGGCCTGGACAACGGCGAGACCCTTGAGGTGCAGTTCTCGAGCGATGGCATCACGTTCACCACGCTAGAGACAATCACGGGCGCTTCCAACAATGGCGGCCCGAGCTTCGCGCTGACCGGTCCCTTCTCGGCGACATCGGCCGTCCGTTTCGTCTTCAGTGGCGTGAACAACAGCAACGAGACGGTGCGGATCGACAATGTCAACGTCGAGTACACCACACCGGTCGATGACGGTTCGACGGGTTGGGGCGGCACCTTCACGGAAGATCAGGGTGCGGTCGGCATCTCGAGCCTCTCCGGCATTTCGTCAAGCGAGATGATTGCATCGGCTCGCATCGTACTGAAGAACATGGCCGACGGAGACACGCTGACCGCGACGACCGCCAATGGCCGCCCGGCCGCCATCGCAGCCTCGCAGGCGGTAATCAGCGGCGAATTCGTCCTGCTGCTCACCGGTCAGGCGAGTGCCGCCGACTACCAGCGCGCGATCGATTCCGTCCGCTTCTCCAACTCGTCCGACACCCCGGCCACGACAGCGCGCACCATCGAGGTGACGGTGAATGATGGCTTCCGCGACAGCCAGGCGGCGACAGCGACGATCAACGTCGTCGCGGTGGACGACCCCATGATCGCAAACAACGATCGGATCGTGACGAACTGGACCAACGGCAACCCGTTCACGATCCCGAATTGGGCCCTGCTTGCCAACGATATCGATCCCGACAGCCCGCTGGCAATCTCGGCCATCACGCAGACAAGCAGCCTAACGGCAACCCTCGGCGCTGGCGGCGTGACGATCACCGATACGGGCAACGGAAATGGCAATAACGGCGGCAGCTTCGCCTACCGCGGAACAGGGACCGATACGGCAAACGTCGATGTGGTGCGCGACACCGCCGGATCGATCGACGGCGGCAACGGCAACGACATTCTGGTCGGTGACAACGCGGCAAACACGCTGAATGGCAGTGGTGGCAACGACATCATCTTCGCCGGTGGTGGCAACGACACCATCAATCAAGGCAGCACGCACGGCCGCGACATCATCGACGGTGGCGCCGACAGCGACACCTATATCCTGTCGGGGAGCACCGGCGCCGAGCTGTTCCGCATCTATGCCGTCACCGCAGCGCAGAACACCAACCTGGCAGCAAACCTGAATACGACCTTCCTGGCGTCGACGGAGATCGTGATCACCCGCACGGTCGGTGGTGTCGAAAG
>NZ_JAEPRP010000210.1:0-11511 GCF_016652895.1 Ensifer sp. SSB1 | reverse complement strand
GGGACGTCCCCGACAGATCTTCAAAGGGGGTGACGACGATCTTCGGGATCGTCGGCCGCGTGTGGACGATGGCCGTCTCCGTTTTGGGAAGAAGGAGTGCAGCCGCTCCCAGACCGCTACCGATGGCGAGAACGGCTGCCGCGGCAAGCCAGGCTCCTCGCCGGGCACGGAGAGCCGACGGATTGCGTCCGGCGCTTGGGGGCACGTCCTTGCCCGGCGGAAGCCAGACATCAACGCGGCGCTCGAAGGTGGGCACGTAGGCGCCCTTGGGTATGCTGATGATAATCGGATCGGTCCGCCCGGCAACGAGGTAGTAGCGTTCGAGCGCCCGGCGAATGCGGCCTGCCTCGATCCGCACTGCCGGATCCGTCTGCGGATCGAAAGAAGAATCCCGACCGAAGACCTCGGTCGCAATCGAGTAGGCCTTTATTCGGTCTCCTCGGCCGGCAAGTGCTTCCTCGATGACATAGGTCAGGAACTTACGGTCACGTTCCGGAGCGTCGAACTCGGCACTTTGGCGAATTCGATCAAGTTGCACCAGAATTTCCGCGTCGGTGGGTGGGGCAGTTGCCGGTTCGATCCGGCTGTCCTGCCGACTTTCCATGGCCATGCACGCTCCCATGGGTCACAATTTTAGATTGTATCCGGCGGCACTGTAAGTTCCCGTATCCTACGTCTCTACCCGGGCAAAGCGCAATATGTATTAGCGGGCTTTGCTAAAGTTGTGCTTCGGCTGGGTTTAACGTGAGCGGCCAGCAGGTATCCCGGATTTCGGGCACATTGACCTCAAAAGAGCGTTCCCGATTGAGGGACAGGCACGCACGATCCCTGTTAGGAGCGTGCGCCGTTTCGCAGCGGAATGCGCGGCTTGTCCGTCGGCGTGCGGAAAGCCTCTGCCGGCGCAGGCCGGCCGACGTGGAAGCCCTGGACCTGGTCGATCCGGAAACGTCGCATCAGCGCCAGCTGTTCGTCGGTCTCGACGCCTTCGATCAGGATCTTGTGGCCGCGGTTGCGCACCAGCCCGATAATGTCCTGCAACATGGCGCGACCCTTTGGCGAGCTGCAATCGTGCAGGAACGACCGGTCGACCTTCACCGTATCGAAATCGATCAGGCGCAGCCAGGAAAGGCCGGCAAAGCCTGTGCCAAAGTCATCCAGCCAGATCCTGATGCCCAGCGTTTCCAGGTCGCTGATACAGCGCAGGATACCTGAATGCATCTCCATTTCGAGCCCTTCGGTGATCTCGAAGGCAAGTCGGCTGCCGGCCACCCCGGTCTCTCCGAGGATCGCGGCGACCGAGGTTGCAAAGCCCGGGGTCTTCAGCTGGATCGGCGATACGTTGACGCTGACGAGCGGAATATGGTTGTCGATGAGGAGCTCGCAGCAGACCGTCTTGATCGCCCAGCGGCCGAGGTCGAGAATGGCGCCGGTCCGCTCGGCAACCGGAATGAAAAGGCTCGGCGGAACCGACGTGCCGTCCAGCATCGTCAGGCGCATCAGCGCTTCGACAGCCTCGACCTCGCCGGTCATCACGTTTCTGATCGGCTGGTAGACGAGCGACACGAGGTTCTGGTCGACCGCGATCTTTAGAAGCGCGGCGATGTTTTCGCTCTCGTCGCTGCTTTGCGGGTCGTTCGGGTCGAACAGCTTTGCACAGTTGCGACCGCTCGCCTTGGCGGCATAAAGCGCGCGGTCCGCCTCGTGGATGATCTTCTCGAGTTTGGCGCCGGTCTGGTTGCGGGTGAAGGCGGCACCGACGCTGACGGTCACGATGGAAACGCCGTCGCGGCGCTGCTCATGCACCAGCCGCATGTTTTCGACGGTACGGCAGATCACTTCCGCCAGTTCGGCTGCCTGCTCCAGGGTATCCAGGCGGGCAAGAATGATGAATTCCTCGCCGCCGTAGCGGCCAATCGAGCCGTTGTAGTCCTTGATTGCCTCGCCGAGCGCATTGGCGACCAAAACCAGGCAGCGATCGCCTTCCTGATGGCCGTAGCAGTCGTTGTATTTCTTGAAGAAATCAACGTCGATCAGCATGGCGGAGAAGTTCTTTCCGAGCTTCTGCCAATCGTTCCAATAGTCGCGCAGCTGCTGGTCGATGGCGCGGCGATTGTCCAGGCCGGTCAGAGGATCGGTGTTGGATAGCCGCAGGAGCGCCATGCCGCGTTCCGACGCTTCGTTCTGCTGGATCTTCGCCTCGAAGGCGTTCAGGAAAACCTTGTAGCGCTCGCGGTTGAGCTTCCAGTTTACGTAGGAGGTGAAGATGAAACAGGAAACGTAGAAGGTTCCAAACGCGATCAGATAGGAAGGATCGTGCTCGGAGAAGAAGGACAGGGCGATGAAGAACGTCGCCAGGACGATCCCGGAGGCGAAAACCGAGAGGCGGAACCGGAAGCTGAAGAAGAGATTGGCGCCCATCATGAAAATGGCGCCGAAGATCATGTAATAGGACATGCTGCTGGTGTCAGCCGTCATCATCGCAGGGACGAGCCAGCCGATATAGCCAAAGACCAGCGCGCCGGCGCACGTGCCGTCGAGCCACTTGGTTCGGGCCTTTATGCGATGCAGAATCTCAAAGGTCAGTAGCGAGCCGATGCCGACGACGAGGCGCGCGACAATCGTATAGAACGCGACATCTGGGACCAGCAGAACGTCGATCGCGCAAAACGACAGATAGACGGCAACCGCGACCCACAGGCCCTGCCTGGTCGCCGCACGGCGGCCGGCCTCGCCCTCCATTCGATAGAGCGTCTGAAGCTCAGCCAAATGCGGCCGGTGCGGCTGCTTGTGCAGGTCGATGTCAACTACGTCGGCCAACGTGTGCTTCATGCACTGATCCATCGAGTTGCGTCACGGTCAACGGAAATCGGTCGTCGCTTTTCCATCAATGGACGTTGTTTCGGACACTCCATACTTGCCGCTCGCGTTAAACCTGCAACAGGGGCGGGTGGCGCGGGGTGGGATGATAGGATGTGTCCATTAAGTTTTGTTAAATTAAAGGGCCGGAACGCCTAGGATTAGACATAACCCAAAGGGAGGAAGCACGAGAATTTACCTTATTATATACAAAAACTTGCAAACCGGCCCGTAATGCGCGCATCTTCGCCAGCATTGTTAACAAAGCATTAACGGATGGTCTCGCGTGCGCCAATTTCAAACGGTTTTCGACGGTCAAAGCCTGATTACTCCCAAGGCGATGGCCGATGAGTTCGTTTCGCCCAGGGGCGAGCGGCACGACGAACAGCTCTCGCTCGGCAGGGCCGAGCTCGCAGTGATTCTCAGGATTGCTCAGGAGCAATTTCTGCAAGGGACTGACCCGGCGAGGATTATCGATCGGCTTGCAGCCGCTCTTCATGAAACGAGGGCCAAGTTCCACCCGAACGTTTGGCAGGAACTGATACCGATCGCGCAGGCGCACCCGGTGGCGGAGTACTTCCTCCAGGACCCGTTCACCCGGTGGTCCTCCGAAAAGCCCCGGGGATACTCGGGCGACGCGCAGCTGCTCGACTTCATCTACGGCCATGCGAGCGTCGCCAAGGAGATCGAGCGGGCATCGCCGGTCGGACGAGCGCTTTACGACTACACGAAGGACGCGTCCTCCTCGGTCGCGGTGCGCGAGCGTCGCGACCTTCTGACCCGGCACGTCGACGAGATCGCCGCCAGCCGCGGTTCCCAGGCCGAAATTCTGACGATTGCCGCCGGACATCTGCGCGAAGCCAATCGTTCGGTGGCGCTTCAGGAGCGCCGGATCAAGCGTTGGGTGGCGCTCGATCAGGATCCGCTCAGCGTCGGTTCGATCAGCCGCGATTTCTCTGGTACCTGCATCGAAGCCGTCGATGGCTCCGTCCGCAGCCTGCTTGGCCGAGACCAGAAGCTCGGCAAGTTCGATTTCATCTATGCCGCCGGCCTCTACGACTATCTGGCCGACAAGGTGGCCATCAAGCTGACGCATCGCTGCCTGCAGATGCTGAAGCCGAACGGTGTCTTCCTGTTTGCCAACTTCGCCCAGGATATCGGCGTCGACGGCTACATGGAGACCTTCATGAACTGGGCGCTGCTTTTGCGTTCGGAGGCGGATATGTGGAACATCATCCACAAGAGCGCGGGCAAGGCCGCCATTGATGCGCGCGTCCAGTTCGGTGCCAACCGCAACATCGTCTACGGCATCATCCAGAAGCGCGCCTGATACTGCTTCCGGATTAGTCTTCCGCCGGCATAGGCCGGCGGAGCATGCAATCCACAATCGCGGCGACACGTGTCCGCTGTCGTCATTCCGTTCGCAAGGCGTCAGTTCTGCCGGCGGAGAAACCGTGTCAGGAGAAGCCGCAGCATCGAGCCTTCGTCTTTCGGCTTGAAGCCGGGGTCGACAGCGACCCGGCTGAAAATGCCGTCGATGATTGCGGCGATCCATCGGGCGGCACGGTCTGCATCCACAGTCCTATCGACCTGGTTTCGATCCGCTGCGTCCCGAAGCAGGGCTGACAGGGCTTGCTGAAGTTCGGCGTCGTTTGCGGCGGCAAGCGTGCCGATCCGCTCGTCACGCATCGCTTCCGCCGCGATTTCGAGCGCCATGCTCGAATAGGTCGGATCGCCTGCAAGCTCGAGAACGCTGTCCATGAAACCGAGCAGGGCGGCGAAGAGGTCTTCGGCTTCACCCAATTTTCGGAAAATCTCCGCCGTTTCTTGACGTTCCACCTCCACGATCGCCGCAATAATGGTGTGCTTGGTCGGAAAGTAATGGAAGAGATTGCCCGGGCTCATGCCTGCCTCGGCACAGATTTCGGCAGTCGACGTGCCGTGGAAGCCCTTGCGCGCAAAACAGCTGATTGCAGCATCGAGGATCAATCGACGTTTGGCGGCGTGTTTCTCGGGGTCGACCTTGCGCATCGCCAGTTCTCCTTGCCGGGTAGTCCTATTATTAGACCGAGCACTCTAATTTCGTGGGGTGGTGCTCCAGTGTCAAGGTCGTTTGCCGACAGGAACTCCGCCATCCTCCCGCAATGATAGTATGTAATCTGCCTTACAATTGTCGCGTTTGATGCGTCAAGATTATTAGATTGACTGATCTAATAATTATTCGCCGCAGTTTGTCCGATCTCGAGGCCGGCAGCTTGGAGCGCCCGTGTTTCCGATCCGACTGGCCTTACCAATGGAAAGCCAATGAAATGAGACGTACCGTTGAGTTGAAAGCCATCCTTGCTGCGCTCTTCGCGCTCGCCATGACGGATGGTGTGGCGCGCGCCTCCGGGGAGGCGGCTGCGTCCGTTCCCGTCGAGAGTGCTGCAATCGGCCGTACCGTGTCGACGCTCGTCGCTGACAGCCGCCCGCAGGCGTGGACGCGATCCTTCGCCGGCATCTTCGTCGCTCGCGAGGAGATTGCGGTCGGCACGACCTTGACCGACCAGCGCATCGCCAAAGTCGAAGTCGAGATCGGGGACCGGGTCGCTGCCGGACAGGTGATTGCCAGGCTGGAGACCGACATGCTGGAAAACCTTCTGCGGGAGGCGGAAGGCCGGGTCGCCCGCGCCGGCGCCACGATGGCGCGCGAAGCGGAAACCGTGACGCAGGAGCAGAGGAAGCTCGCCCGGGCCCGGCAATTGCGCCACCTTCAGGCCGAAACCATCCTCGAAGAGCGCGTCTCCGCACTCGCGATCGCCGAGCAGGCGGTGAAGGTCGCACGGGCCGATTACGAGCAGGCGGAAGCACTCGAGGCCGAGGCGCGCCGCAAACTCGAGCGCGCGGTGATCGTGGCTCCTGCCGCCGGCATCGTCTCCGAGCGGCTTGCGCGCGCCGGTGCGCTGGCGGGCGCGGACCCGCTCGTCAAGCTGATCCGCGACGGTGAGATCGAATTTGCGGCGGAAGTGCCGGAAACGGAACTGCCGCTCCTCGCAGTCGATCAGGCGGTGAAGGTCAAGCTTTCCGGACGCAGTGACTGGATCGTGGGGAAGGTGCGGGTGATCAATCCGAAGATCGACCGCGAAACCCGGCTCGGGACCGCTCAGGTCACGCTGAACACAGGCAAGCCGCCGTTTGCCGGAACGTTCGGCCGGGCGGAGATCGTCGTGGCCGAGCGCAAGGCGATCATGGTCGATGATTCCGCGCTGCTTTACGGGGCTCCCGACGGCAAGGTTTCGGTCTTCGTGGTTGATGCCGGCAAAGTGACGCGCAAGACGGTTCAACCGGGCATGCGTCAGGGCGGCAAGGTCGAGATCGTCTCCGGGCTTGCGGCCGGCGACCGGGTTGTTCTCAAGGCCGGCGTGTCGCTGCGCGAAGGCGAAGCGGTCCTCGCGAAGGATGTTCAGCCGACGCAGACGGGCAAGCAGCAATGACCAGCAACATTTCTGCCTGGGCGATCCGAAAGCCCGTTCCGACGATCGTTCTCTTCGTCGTTCTCACATTGATGGGCATCGCCTCGTTCCTGCGGCTGCCGGTCAATGCCAATCCAAGCGTGTCGTTCCCGGTCGTGACGGTAACGATCACGCAGCCGAGCGCCCAGCCCGCCGAAATGGAAACGCAGGTGACCCGCCGCGTCGAAGGGGTGGCTGCCGGCCTCGTCGGGGTCAGTCACATTCGCTCGACCATCACCAACGGCGTGTCGACGACCACGGTCGAATTCAAGATCGGGACCGATCCAGACCGGGCCGCAAACGACGTGCGCGAGACCGTGGCCCAGATCCGCGCCGACCTGCCGCAATCCATCCAGGAACCGATCGTCTCGCGCCTCGACGTCGACGGCAGCGCCATCGTCTATTACGCCGTGCGGGCACCCCACATGTCGGAAGTGGAGTTGTCCTGGTTCGTCGACGATACGATCACCAGCGAGTTGCTGACGCTGCCGGGCGTACAGAAGGTGCAGCGTCTCGGTGGCGTCAACCGCGAAGTCCGGGTTTCGCTCAATCCCGAACGGCTGCTGGCGCTCGGCGTGACGGCGGATCAGGTCAACACTGCGCTCAGGGAAATCAATACCAACATCCCGAGTGGCCGTGGCGAAATCGGTGGGCGCGAGCAATCGATCCGTACGGTCGGCAGTGCCGGCTCGGTAGAGGAACTCTCGCGACTCTCGATCCCGCTTTCCAGCGGCCGCTGGCTGCAGCTTTCCGATATCGCGACGATCGAGGACACATCCTCCGAGCCGCGCAACTTCGCCCGCTTCGATGGCGAGCCCGTCGTGAGCTTCTCGGTTTCGCGGAGCAAGGGGGCGAGCGATACCGTCGTCGCCGAGGCCGTCATCAAGCGGTTGAAGGAAATCCAGGCGCGCACGCCCGGCGTCGAGATGACCGAGCTGATCTCGCTCGTCGAATACACCCAGGAAAGCTACGATGCGGCCGTCACCGCGCTGATTGAAGGGGCGTTGCTGACCGTCGTCGTCGTTTTCGCCTTTCTGCGCAACTGGCGAGCGACGCTGATCTCCGCGCTTGCCATGCCGCTCTCCATCCTGCCGACCTTCGCGGTGATGGACCTGCTCGGTTTCACGCTCAACGGCATCAGTCTTCTGGCACTGACGCTCGTTATCGGCATCCTCGTCGATGACGCGATCGTCGAGATCGAGAACATCGAGCGGCACGTGGACATGGGCAAGCGCCCGTTCCTTGCTGCGATCGATGCGGCGGATGCAATCGGTCTGGCGATCGTTGCAACGACGCTGACGATCGTTGCCGTCTTTGCGCCGGTCAGCTTCATCGGCGGCGCGGTCGGGCAATACTTCAAGCAATTCGGCCTGACGGTTGCGATTGCCGTGCTGTTCTCGTTGCTGGTTGCTCGCCTGCTGACGCCACTGATGGCGGCCTATCTTCTGCAGCCGCGAGCCCACCACGGCCATTCCGGCAAGCCGTCGCGGATCGCCGAGGCCTATCGGTGCATGCTCGGCTGGACGCTCGACCACCGCAAGACCGCGCTCTCGATGGTCGCGCTGATCTTCATCGGCTCGATCGCGCTTCTGACCATGCTGCCGACAGGCTTCCTGCCGACGAACGACAGCAATGTTTCGCAGCTCAAGATCACTCTGCCGCCCGGCACGAGGCTCGAAGAGACGGCGCGCATCTCCGATGATCTGGTTGCCAAGCTCAAGGCGCGGCCGGAGGTCGAGAACGTCCTGGCGACGGCGGATGATCTCAACGAGGTGTCGCTTCGCATCAAGCTCAAACCGCGAAAGGAACGCGCCCTCGATCGCAAGTCCTTCGAATTGTCGCTCCGTCCGCTGCTGGCGGCAACGCCCGATATCCAGGCGACGTTCTCGTCGGAGCAGGGAGCCAAGGACCTTTCCATCTACCTGACGAGTGACGATCCGGAGGCGCTGATGGCTTCGGTGCGGCGCCTTGAGAAGGAGATGCGTGAGCTTCCGGGACTGGTCAGCGTCCAGTCGACCGAGCCGCTGCTTTCGCCTGAGCTTCTGGTCAAGCCGCGGTTCGACGAGGCGGCAAGGCTCGGCGTGTCGGTGACGTCGATCGGAACCGTCGCCCGCATCGCGACGATGGGAGATAGCGAGAGCAATTCGGCGCGCTTCAACCTCGGCAATCGCCAGGTGCCGATCCGCGTCATGCTCGACCAGGCGGCCAGAGGCGACGTCGACACGCTGCGCAATCTGAGGGTCGGTACGAATGCCGGCACGGTGGTACCGTTGACCTCGGTTGCCGATGTTTCCTTCGGCGCGGAGGAAAGCAGCGTCGAACGTCTCGATCGCAAGCGTCTGATCGCTGTCGAGGCCAACCTCAACGGCATGACGCTCGGCACGGCCTTCGAGGCGATCTCGGCGCTTCCGACCATGACCGAACTGCCCGCAGGCGTGTCGCAGGCCAATTATGGCGACGCGGAATACATGTCGGAGATGTTCCGCAATTTCGCCCTGGCGCTACTTGCCGGCATCCTGATGGTCGCGGCGGTTCTGGTGCTTCTGTTCAAGGACTTCCTGCAGCCGGTTACCATCCTGGTTGCCTTGCCGCTGTCGATCGGTGGGGCGGCGCTGGCTTTGATCCTGTTCGGTGCGGCACTGGACCTTTCGTCGATGATCGGGATCCTGATGCTGATGGGGATCGTCTGCAAGAACTCGATCCTGCTCGTCGACCATGCGATCGAGTGCCGCAACGAGGGCGCCGACCGGCGCACGGCCCTGCTGACGGCTGGGGTCACCCGCGCCCGACCGATCATCATGACGACCATCGCCATGGTGGCGGGCATGGTTCCGGCTGTCATCGGTGTCGGCGCAGGTGCCGCCTTCCGGGCACCGATGGCAATCGCCGTAATCGGCGGGCTCATTACCTCGACGGCATTAAGCCTCGTCTTCGTGCCTGTGATGTTTACCGTGATGGATGACATCAACACGAGAATGGGTCGCTGGCTGAAACGGTTCTCTTCGGTGACGGACGAGGATCATGCGGCGGATGCGGCCCGGATCGGCAAGGAGGGCGCAGGAGCGACCGCCGGCTAGCGTATTGTCTCCTGCCGCTACGATCACGGTCAAAGCGCGCTGTCGGGGCTCTCCGTGCAGCGCGCTTTATGTGTTTCGGCCAGAGCATGCATGGTGCAATGGACGCATGGCGCTTAATCGAAATAGTTGACGAGGCGCGTTTCGCCGACGGCGTGAACTCGGCAATCGACGTCGAAGATTGCCCGCAGGCGGGCCGGCACGATCATGTCTTGCGGCGGTCCCTCGAAGGCGAGGCGGCCGGCCTGCATAGCGACGATGCGGTCGGAATAGGCCGAGGCGAAGTTGATGTCGTGCAGGACGACGACCACGGTCTTGTCGAAGTCGTCGGTGAGGCGCCGCAACAGCTTCATTGTCTCGACCGCATGCTTGATGTCGAGATTGTTCAGCGGCTCGTCGAACAGCATGTAGTCGGTGTCCTGGCAGAGCACCATGGCGATGAAGGCGCGCTGGCGCTGGCCGCCGGAGAGTTCGTCGAGAAAGCGATTCCGGTAAGGCTCGAGCCCGAGATAGGCGATCGAGCGCTCGATATGTTCGGCATCGGCAGCGGTCAGCCGCCCCTTGGAATAGGGATAGCGGCCGAAGGCGACGAGATCGCGTACGCTGAGGCGGGCGGTGATGTGGTTGTCCTGGCGCATGATCGAGAGCCGCCGGGCCAGCACGTCGCCGGCTGTGCGGCTGACGTCGAGACCGTCGACCAGCACCTTGCCCGTATCCATCGGCATCAGCCGGCTGACGATCGATAGCAGTGTCGACTTGCCGGCGCCGTTCGGGCCGATGATCGACGTCAGGCCGCCGGTCGGCAGGGTCAGCGACACCCGGTCGACGACCGCGTTGCCGCCGTAGGATTTCGTCACCTCTTGGATTTCGATCATCGGGCGGAGCCTCGGACAAGCAGGAAGATGAAGACAAGGCCACCGAAGAATTCGATGACGATGCTGAGCGCCGTGTTGAAGGAAAACAGCCGCTCGAGGATGACCTGACCACCAACGAGCGTGGCAATCGCGATGCAGACGGCGATCGGCAGGACGAAGCGGTGGCTGGCGGTCGGCGTCAGTTGCCAGGCGAGGCTTGCGACCAGCAGGCCGAAGAAGGTTACCGGTCCGACCAGGGCGGTGGAGACCGACACCAGAACCGCGATCAGCACCAGCAGAAGAGTGACGACACGCTGATGATCGACGCCGAGGCCGATGGATGCTTCGCGCCCGAGAGCGAGCACGTCGAAGGTCGGCGAAAGCCGCCACAGAACGAAGGTCACGGCCAGGGTTGCCGCGGCGGCAATGCCGAGCAGATTGGCATCGATGCTGTTGAAGCTCGCAAACAGCCTGTCCTGCAGCACGACGAACTCATTGGGATCGAGAATGCGCTGCAGGAACGACGAAAGGCTGCGGAACAGGCCGCCCAGGATGACGCCGACCAGCATCAGAAGATGCAGGCCGCGGCTGGCGCCGGAAAAGAGTGCTCGAAACAACAGAAGCGAGAGGCCGACCATGACGGCCGTTTCGACGAGGAACTGCAACTGCGGATCGAGGGTGCTGGCGCCCGCAGCGCCCAGGAAGAACACCATGATCGTCTGCAGCAGGGTGTACATGGCATCGAAGCCGATGATCGATGGCGTCAGGATGCGGTTGCCCGAGATCGTCTGGAACAGGACCGTCGAGACCGCGATCGCGTAGGCGACCAGCACCATGCCGAGCAGTTTCGTGCCGCGGAAGGAGAGCAGGAAGGACCAGCTTCCCTTGGCACCGATGGTCATGAAAGCGACCAGCGACACGAGGGCAAGCAAGGCAGACGCAATCAGGACGGTGGACGGAGAAAGCCTTCTGGCATCAGCCTGCATGGGATCGCCTCGAAAGCAGGAGATGGAGGAAAATCAGGCTGCCGATAACGCCCATGACCGTTCCCACGGGGATTTCGTAGGGCGCGATCACGAGCCGCCCGACGATATCGCAGGCGAGCACCAGGCCGGCGCCGGAGATGGCGACGACAGGCAGCGTGCGTCTGAGATTGTCACCCATGATGAGGCTGACGATATTGGGGACCACGAGGCCGAGGACCGGGATCATGCCGACGGTGGCGACGACCGTTGC
>NZ_JAEPRP010000209.1:0-11547 GCF_016652895.1 Ensifer sp. SSB1 | reverse complement strand
CGTATCGGGCACGTCATCGAAGGTGAACGAAACGAGCGGCACATCGGTCACGACGTCGCGCGGCTTCGCCGCGAAACGCCAGATCAACCGATTGGCGACGCGATCGACGAGGCCGTCGACGGTTTGCAGCAGATCAGGCATAGACGGCTCCGGATTTTACCTGCTGCGGGGCCACTGAAAGAACCGCGCGCGACTGTAGGTGCAGACCGTAAAGGGAAAGGAGGAAGGTGAACCACAGAGCGTTGCCCCCCTCGAAAAACAGGCTTTCGAGACCGGCGTTGAAGATCGTGTAGAGCCAGACGCGGATGTAAAGCCGGGTGAGATGCGAATGCTCCTCTGCCGGGGCAAGGCGCGCTATGTTGCACAGAGGCAGGACCAACAACCAGATTGCGGTCAGCAACAGTCCGGGAAACCCTGTCATCAGGGCGATGTCCAGATAGGAGTTGTGGCCGTTTGCGGCCGCGACGGCCCAAGTCTCGATGGAGCCGCCGCTGTTTACCAGTTCCGAGGTCTGCCAGAAAGCCTTGAAGCCGTAGCCGGTGATTGGTTGTTCGGCGAGAGCCGTGAAGGCGAAGCGCCAGATATCGGCGCGGTTGGTAAAGGTCGCATCGATGCCAAGATCGGTGACGAGATCGCTGAGCGGCTTAAACACCGCCGAGCCGACGGCGAAAAGATTGAACAGTCCGACCCCACCGATAACGATCGGTATGCGTAGGAAACGGAACCGCTCGAAAATCCAGGCAAGCATCACGATCGCTGGAAGCATGGCGGTAGAGGTCTTGCCGCCCGTATGAAGCAGAAAGTTGAACGACAGGACGACGATGGCAAGTCCCGCCAGCCGCGACCAGATATTCATGACGAAGAGGCCGAAGAAAGCGGCAATCACCATGGCGGCGGCAGCGCTGTTCTTGTGAGGGAAATGGCCACGCCAGAGGCCGGCATTCATCGGCTCGCGCAGCTCGGAAGCCTGATGGATCGCCAGAGTCGGCTTGAAGAGAATGCCGTAGTAGGCGACTGCCAGCATGAACAGAGTGCCGATACCGAGCATCTTGGCAAAGTGTCGCTCCGAAGCAGGCAGCAGCAGGTAGATGCTGGCATTGATCGTCACCATCACGGCGAGCACGGTCCCCTTGATGCCAAACATCGGATAGGCAGAAATCGCCGAGACAAACAGGAACCAGATGTAGAGCATGGCCAGCAATGGTCGCGGCTGCAGAATGATACCGCGCATGGGATGCGCGAGCCCATAAGCAAACATGCCTGAGAAGAGCGCAAGTGATATGATCTGGTTCAACCGGTTTGAGTTGCCGGCGGAAGGATCCAGGACCGCGGCCCCTGTCAGATCGATGAAGGGTGTGGTCGATATCCAGAAAAACAGGAACGTAGCCATGAAGAGCACCGTTCCTATACGGACGCGGAGGTGGTCCGCCGGGCTCTCTTCACGATAGACGGCGCTCGTCATGCCGTCCCCTCTCAGGCTGCTGCAGACCGGCGTCCGCGCAGGAAGCCCCAGAGCCCTCGCGTCAGCGTCAGGCCAATGCCAAGGGCGAGGCCGAGGATCGCGCCGCCGGCAAGGAGGACCACCGTCCGCGGCGGCCAGCTTCGAGCGTTCGGTGGCAGGGCGCGGGAAATGACGCGGACATTGGTCGTGTCGATCTGCTGGCGCTCGGTGATCTGCTGGGCACGCGCCAGATGAGTCTCGTAGATGGCGGCCTTGGCGCGCGCATCTCTTTCAAGGTCGCGAAGCTGCACCTGCGCTTCGTTGTCGGAAAACACGTTGGATTTCTCGTCGCTCGCCTTGGCGCGCAAGGCGGCAAAGGCCTGCTGCTCGCGATCCATGTCTGCCTTGGCGCGATCGAGTATACGGCGCGCCTCATCGGCCATCGCCCCTTCCAGCGTCGTACGCTCGGAGCGGGCATTGACGAGGCGCGGGTGGCGCTCGCCATAGGTGCGCTGCATCGAGGCGATCTGCTGCTGGAGCACGTTGTGCTGCTCGCGCAGGTTCGTCATGTTGACGGACTCAAACTCCGAGGCACTCGCGGTGCGGCCCTGCGCAATCGCATCGTTCATCTGCCGGTAGCGTGTCTCGGCCTGGATGAAGCGCTGCTGGGCATCGAGCACCTGTGTGTTCAGTTCGTTCGAAAGCTGATTGCTGACGAGTTGACCGTCGTTGGTAGACTGCAGACCATTCTTGCGGCGGAAGTCCTCGACCGCCCGCTCCGCCTCGGTGACGTTGCGGCGCAATTCGTCAAGGCGGGCGTTGAGGTTCTGGGCAACGCGACCGGCGCTCTCGGCGGCAGACTGAAACAGCTCCTGCTCGAAGGCTGCGACGATCGCGTTGGACAGCGTCACCGCCTTCGTCGCCTCTTCGCTCCAGACCTTCATCACCACGACGAAGGAACGCTCTTCGCGGCGGGCTTCGACCCGCTCCGATAGTGCCCGCATCGCCGCAAGCTCATTTCCCGCCTGCTGCTCCGCCTTCGTCGAGAAGAGGTTCTTCAGCGAACTGAAAGCGGACGGCTTCACGAATTCCGGATCCTCGGTGAGGCGCAGTTGGGTGATCACCCGCGACAACACGTTGCGCGACGTGAGGATACGAAGCTTGCTTTCGACCTCCAACAGCTGCGCATCACGCTGCGGATTGGAAGTGAAAACGTCGTCGCTGACGACATTCAAATTGGAGGGATCGACAACGATGTCGGTATAGACATTGTAGCGCGGCGTCGCCGTCATCGCATAGGCGAGCGCGGCGGCCACACAAAGCATCACGGCGACGACAATCCAGAGGAGCCCCTCGCGCAGCCAGCCGATAATATCATCGACGCCGATATTGCCGATTTCGCTCAGTCCGGGAAGGTAACTGTCGCGACGCACCGGCGCGGGCGGCACAGCTGCCGTGACCTGTCGCTTTTGGACTGAGGGTTCCTGGTGTTGCGACCGAGCGCCTACGCGCTCTTCGGCCACGTGCTCGGCTTCCGGCGCGTCGGACGATAGCAGATCGAGCAACGAGCCTCTCACGGCCGGTGCACGCTGATCGTGCGCCGGCTGGCTGGGCCTCCGTTTTTCGGCCTCGTCCGGCCTATACATAAGCATCCCTCACGCACGCCCATCGAGACGCGAAAATCGTGATCCCACGAGCCGCCTTCCATCGCATGATTAGGGTTGTAGGGTGAATATTCCGTTAAACGGCAGGACTTGCCGCTTAACGCACGGAGTCAGAAGTCCGTGAGCAAACGGCTCCAGCTCTCCGATGCGAGCCCACCGACATAGATGTCGTTGCGCTGCACGGCGTCCTTGAGATCCGCATGCCGGGTCACCATGCAGAAATAGCCACGATGGTGGAAGGAGAGCCACCTTTGGCGCGAGATCGCGTTCATCAGGAACGGCTGCGCGCTGCCGACAGCAAGAGCGTAACCCTCCGCATCAAGCGAATGAAACATTTGCGCCGTGACGTCCAACTCGCGACCGGCCTCACAGACGATGTTGAGCACCGTCGCCATTTCACCGACCTTGCCGAAATAGAGATAGGCGCCGATCACGCGTCCGCTCTCATCCATGACCTCCCGGCAAAGGAGTTTACCCAACGTGCTGTTCAGACTGGCAACGCCCACCAGCCAATTGAATTCGCTCCGGGACCAGAGGGGCCTGACGGCAAAGCGCTGGAGCATTGGCTCGGCACAGTCGACGAAGGCCGCGGGATCGATGGCACGTGTTGCGCAACCGCTGGGCGCAGCCGGCTTCATCCTGGGGTGCCGCCGCCGCAAAATTCGATCGACCACGGCAAGCGGCCCTGTGACGACACGCGATCTCAGTAGCGGCGCCTGCCGACCGATCATCAGAGCCCAGGCTTTGAGTGGATGAAAAGAACGACGCCAATCGAGGCTCTGGATAGGGAGCACGATGCCGCCGCCGGCTGCCCCGTGATCTGCGCTGACCGGTGAGAGATTGTCCGAGAAGCACATATCCTGTTTGGCGGCGCGCATCGCGCGAGCAATACATGCAGCCCCATGGGCGCCCGCTTTTCCCTCTGACATGAAAGCGCAGAGCAATTTTGCAACCGTCCGGCGCCCCTGTACCGAGAATTCCATCGGGAGCGCCAGGATGACGCTACCTATGCCGCCGGCTCCGTCATCATAGACAACGCTGCCGCGCTCGGGCGAATAAAGCGGACTGCCAAAGAAGATGGTCTCGATATACCTTTGAAGCTCGTCGCCCGCCTTGTACTCGCGCTTGCGGAAGATCCGGGTAAACATGCTGCCCACGGCAGGTATGTCTCGAAGCTCCATTGCGCGCAGGGTACCCGAACCGGGCCAATCGGGTCCATGCAGTCTTGCGGCCTGGATCGCCCCGACCTCAACCTTCATGGGCCATCCTTGCCGAGAGCGGCGCCCTGTCCGCATCTCGCCGGTCGCGCCGGACAAAGCGCAAGAAGACCGTCCAGGAGACGATGACCATCGCGATTTCGATCACGTAGAACGAAATGAACGTTCCGGTGGGCGGTGCATACCACGTCGCCCAGGCCGTGACCGTGGCGCCGAGCACGCTGCCGAGCCCCATGACCGAGGCACGCGCCGGATGATGGCCGGAAGCGCCGAGCGCCTCCATCGCGATCGACCACATGGCGATCGGGACAACCACCCAGCAGAGTGTACGGACGAAGGAAACGAGGGAAACATAGTCCTTGCCGAAGAGACTGGGCAGGACTGGCGCAAGCACGAACACAGCGATGGCGGCAGCGATACTGATCGAGGTGGCGGCAATCAGCACCTTGCGCACACGCTCGAACGCATGGTGCAGGCCAGCCGCGGTTGCCTTTGCGGAGCCGGGATAGATCAACCGGTTCAGCGCCTCGACCGACAGATAGCTGCTTTCCAGCATACGCCGCGCGACGCTGTAGCTCGACATGACCTCGGCCGTCGCCACCAGGCTCAACACGAGGAGGTCGGCGTTCTGCCTGACGGCACGCAGGATGAACGGGATACTGAAATAGAGCCCCAGCGGCAGCTCTTCGCGGACGATGCCGTAGGTCGGGCGCCCCAACCCTTTGACTGCGCGCCAGCACCCTACAGCCACGAGCACATGACAGATGAATTGCCATACCGCCCAGGAGGCGACAGTCGCAACGCCGAAGGCGATGCAGGCAAGCGCGGCGGCGATGGTACGCGCCACGGCAAAACCGACGACCACCTTGTTTGCCGAGGCAAAATTCGAATGGGCGAGGAAAATCTGCTCCGCCAGCACGATGACGCGCACGAAGACGATGTTGGTGATCAGCATCAGCGTGATCACTGCGACATTGGTCAACGGATCCGGTGACAGCGTGAAGAAGAACGGCAGGATGGCGGCACCGAGCAGGACAAGGATCACGCCGCTCACGGCGGTCAGCAGAATGTTGTGCCCGAGCATGCGCGAATACATGCTGCGGTCGCGCGCCACGCGACGCACCAGGCATTCCATCGCACCGAGACCACACAGGTGCACGGCGATGTTGGCGACAGCCGTTATTGCGACGAAAACGCTGAATTCATGTACGCCGAGCCAGCGCGCCAGGATCGCAAACGTCAAGAGTTGGGCGGCCGATCCGATGACGAGGCTGCCGCCGGATGCAGCATAGGACATGATCATCGAAAGGAACGGTCTGTGCGCTCGTTCCTTCACACTTTCCGAAGCCATTCCGTTTTGCCTTTGACACCAACTCGCCGTTCACTTCCCAAAAGCGCACTCAATGACAGCGAGCAATCGCCTTTGATCGCCGCGCAAGGTAGCAGGTAGAGATGATTGCGCCGTTAACGCATGCGTCGCAATTGCATTTGAGCTTCGTTTACCCGATTACAATAGTCTGCAGCACTTCGCGTCTACGGATTTATCCAGAAACAATTCGGTCGAGGACATGGAGGGGGTGGTCGTGCCGCACAACGACAATTATATTCGTCTGCATCGTTTCATGGGGGTGGAGCTTGAGCTGGCACCCGACGTTCTCGTCCCGCGCGAGGAAACGGAGCTCCTTGGACGAAAGGCCGTATCGATCCTCGCGGATCGCGTGGCGGCGGCAACCGTCATCGACATGTGCTGCGGTTCCGGAAATCTCGCGCTCGGTATCGCCAACGACGTTCCGTCCGCGCGCGTCTGGGGCGCCGACCTCACCGACAGCACCGTTGCGCTGGCCCGCCGCAATGTCGACCGGTTAGATACCGGCACACGCGTCTCCATCCGGCAAGGCGATCTCTTCGGCGCCTTCGAAGGTGACAATCTCGAAGGCACGGTCGATATGATCGTCTGCAACCCGCCTTACATTTCCACCGGACGGCTGGAGGGAGACCGGGCGCACCTGCTTGAGAGCGAGCCACGCGAAGCCTTTGATGGCGGACCCTACGGCATATCCATTCACCAGCGGCTGATCCGCGATGCCGTTGCCTTTCTGAAACCGGGTGGCTGGCTGCTGTTCGAGTTCGGCGAGGGCCAGGATCGACAGGCGGCGGCACTTCTGTCGCGCATCAAGACCTATGAGCCGGTAACGTTTGCGACCGATCGCAACGGCAAGCCGCGCGTCGCCATCGTCAGGAAGATCGACGACGGAGCCGGAAGCGTGTCCAAATGAGCGAAATCCGTTCGCTTGAACGTGCGGACATTCCAGCGATTGCAGGCATGTTCCAGCGGGTGTTCCGTAATGACCAGGGCCGACCACCGCCGGCACTTGCCGATTACATGCAGCAGCTCTACCTCGACGCCCCCGGCTGCGATCCCGAGATACGCCCGCTTGTGCACGTCAACGACAACGGCGCCATCTCCGGTTTCGTCGGCGTCAACGTCCTGCCCATGCTCCTGAATGGCCGCCGGCTGCGGGCAGCGATCTGCGGCTCGCTGATGGTCGAGGATCACGAGAACGATCCCTTGGCCGGGGCGCGCATCCTCAAGGCCTTTCTCGCCGGCCCGCAGGATCTCTCTTTCAGCGAAACCGCAAGCGACGTCTCGGCCCAGATGTGGACGCGCCTTCGGGGTGTCGTCCTGCCGCAATACAGTCTCGATTGGGTGCGCGTCATCCAGCCCGCGTCCTTCAGCCTAAGCGTTGCGTCGAACCGCATCGGGCCGGCGCGGCTCGCAGCGCCCATTGCGCGTGCCGTTGACGGCGCTTACCGCAAGCGGATGGCGCCGGGCGAACAACGCTGGTCCGCCGTGTCAACCGCCGGCACAAGCCAGGCCGGCTTCACAGCTCAGGAAACCGATCGCAACGGCTTTGCCGCCGTGGTCGATCGCTTCATCGGACAGTTCCCGCTGCGCCCCGACTGGGCTGAAGGGCAACTCGACTACATTCTCGGCGATGCGGAGCAGAAGCCCGAAAACGGCACGCTTGTCTACGCGCTGGTCACGGCACGCACCGGCACGCTCGTCGGTGCCTTCGCCTATTACGTTAAAGCCGGAGAAATCGGGCGGGTCCTGCAGGTGCTGGCGCTGCCCGGCCAGGCCGGACCGGTTGTCGACTGCCTGGTCGATCACGCCGCCAAACGCAACCTTCCGGGGCTCAGGGGCCGGACGCAGCCGGCACTGATGGAAGCCATGCTCGGACGCCGGATTGCCTTCGTCCATGTTGCCTCGACCGTGGTTCACTCTCGTGATCCGGCAATCGTCCAGGCCTGCCGGGACGGTCAAGGCTTCTTCAACGGCATTGCCGGAGAACACTGGTGCCGGCTGATCGCCGGCCAGTTCGACTGAAACGCCTTCGGTTATTGCGATGTTTCGTTGAAGCCACCGCAATAACCCGGCCTCGTCTCTAGACTCGCGATCAGCCCTTGATTTCCTCCACGGGCCGCACGAGCTGCGGCCCCAGATGCAGGTAGCGCGTCGCCTTGCGCTTGGCAGCAATATCCGCCCAGACCCGTTCCACCTGCGTCGCCGTCAGGCCAGCCGCATGGGCGACGGCGTCGATATCGATGCCGTTGTTGAGCCCATAGAGGCAGAGGTCCATGCGGTCGTATGGCAGCGAGAAGTAGAATTCCTCCTGCGTCTGCTCCAGCGAATAGGTGTCTGTCGTCGGCGGCCTGCGCCGGATCTCCTCGGGAATGCCGAGATAGGCGGCAAGCGCGTAGACCTGCGACTTGTAGAGATGCGCGATCGGCTTCACGTCAGCGGCACCATCGCCGTTTTTGACGAAGAAACCCTGGTCGTATTCCAGCCGGTTCGGCGTGCCGAGCACCGCGAAATTCAGCCGGTCGGCGTGGTAATACTCCACCTGCTTGCGCGTCCGCTGCTTCATGTTGGTGGCGGCGACGATGCCGAGATAGACCGAGGGTGGCATGCGATGCTTGGACTGCACGCCATCAGGGCTTTGAACCACGAGCGAGGAAATATTGTAGCCCTCGCCTTCCAGCGCATTGGCGATCACGATCTTGGAGGCCCATCCGTCGCCATAGTCCGCAACCAGTTCGCGAATGAAGGCATCGCGACGCTCGTAGCAACCCATCGCCTTCAGCGTCGGGCCGATATCCTCGATGATTGCCTCGACGCCGAAGGTCTCAGCCACCATACGGCCAAAGCGCAGGCTTTCCGGATCAGAATCGTTTTCCGGCATGAACAGGCAGAAGACATTCTTGGCGCCGACAGCGCGCACCGCCAAGGCAACCGAAACGCTCGAGTCGATGCCACCGGAGAGCCCGAGCACTAGGCCGCGCTTCTTCATCGCCCGCAGCTGCTCGCGCAGCCCCGCAACGATCCGGTCGGTCTCGGCCGCATGATCGATCGTCAGCGTCTCGGCCGAAAACGGGCGCGCGCCTTCAGTTGTTCGAATGTTCATTGAGCAGGCTCCATCGTCTCGGCCGCGAGGCGGCGGCTGACCTTACCGGTATCCGTCTTCGGAAGTTCGGTGCGGAATTCGATAATCTTCGGCACCATGAAGTCTTCAAGGTGGCGGGTGCAGTGGCGAATAATGTCCTTGTCCGACAGGCTGAGATCGGAGCGCACCACCAGCGCTGCAATCGCGTGGCCGAGTACCGGATCGGCCACGCCGACGACGACGGCCTCGGCAATGCCGGGATGCGTGTGCAGAACGGTCTCGACTTCCTTGGGCGCGACCTTCTCGCCGCGTGTCTTGATGATGTCGTCCTTGCGGCCGACGAAATAGAGGAAGCCCTCTTCGTCCGTCTGGAACAGGTCACCCGTATAGAGCACCTTTTCCCACGGGTTCGGCCCCGGTCGCAGCATGCGCTCGGTCGCCGCATCGTTGCGCCAGTAGCCTTGCATGACGTGCGGACCGCGAATGACGAGTTCGCCGGGAACGCCCGGCGGTACGCGTTTGCCCTCGTCGTCGACGACGAACGCCTCGGTGTTTGGTATCGCGATGCCGACCGAACCCGGCCGGCGGTCGAGTTCCTCGGGCGGCAAATAGGTGCAGCGTTTGCACTCCGTCAACCCGTACATCGAATAGAGCCGGGCGCCCGGGAAGAGTTCGCGGAGCCGCGCGATGTGCGGCGGCGGCAAGGCGGCGGCGGTATTGGAGAGATAGCGCAGGCTCGGAAGGAAGCCGGGCTCCAGATCGCGCATCTGCAGGATCATCGCCGCCATTGTCGGAACCAGCGGGAAGCCGGTGACGCCCTCCTCGCGGATCCGTTCGAAGATCGCGTGCGGGAACGCGAAGGACTTCTCCAGCACCAGCGTCGCCCCGATGCGGATCGCCATCAGCAACTGGTAGAGGCCATAGTCGAAGGCGAGCGGCAGGACGTTGAGGATGATGTCGTCGGGCTCATTGCGCAAATAGGTGGTGATCGATTCCGATGCCGCATCGATGTTGCGATGGGTCATCATCACGCCCTTCGGCCGACCGGTCGAACCCGAGGTATAGATCAGCATCGCGAGGTCGACGTCGATGCCGCGATGCAGCACCGGCATTGCCGCCTCCGCGAGGCAGGCATCGAAGGAGATCGCGTTAGCCGGCGTCTGGCCATTCGGCGCGGCCGTCGAGGCAATGAAGATATCCGATTTGCCGCTCAGGGCCTGCGCCTCCGTCACGGTCGGCATCAGCTTTGCCTGCGTCAGGATCGCCGCCGCCTCGCAGTCGGTGATGATGTAGGCGAGCTTGTCCGACTTGGTCGAGGCGTTGATCGGGCTGAAGGTCGCGCCGGCCTTCAGGATCGCGAAGATCGAGACCGCCGCTTCCCAGCAATTGTCCATGAAGACAAGCACGCGATCGTTGCGTTTGACGCCGGCCCGCGCGAGCGCGGTGGCCAGCCTCCCCGATAGATCGTCGAATTCGCCGTAGCTCAGGCGACGGCGGTCAGTGACCAGCGCCGTTTTCGCCGCTTGCCTTGCGGCATTGCCAGTAAGGAATTGCTCGAACCGCATGGACGCCCCCTCGCGCCTTGACTATGCCGTGGCCGGCGCCCCGACCCGGGCCTCGATGAAGGCCGAAATGCGCGAAAGAGAATCGAGGTTCGCGGGCACGATATCGGCATCGCCCATGGCAATGCCGAACTGGTCCTCGATGAACGCCACGAGTTCGAGAACGCCGGTGGAGTCGATGATGTCATTCTCGATCAGCGATGCCGTATCGGCGAGATCGTAGGACGTGTCGCCGAACAGGAAGTTTTCGATGACGAAGGCTCTAACCTTGTCTTTGATCGTTTCCGTCATGTGGTTTCCTTTCTTGAATAGATCAGGCTGCTTCCGCCGCGCGGACGCTGGTGCCGGTGAAGGTTTGCAGCCAGAGCTGCGTCGACAGGACGCCCACGAAAGCCGCGTTGTCGCGGAAGCCGCTCACCGGCTGCGACTGGCATTTGTCGTAGAGCTTCGTCACGGCTTTGGCATTGAAAAGCCCGCTGTCGCTGACGCGCGCCTCGCTCATGGCGTCGCGGACGTAGTCAAGTTCGCCCACCCCGGTGAAGGAATGGCTGTCCGGCGACCGGTAGGGCTGCTTGGTTCGCTGACCGATGGACGGGGGCAGCAGATCCTTCGTCGCTTCGCGCAGGATATGCTTTTCCACCAGGCCCTTCAGCTTCATCTCTGGCGGCAGACGGGTCGCGAATTCGACGAGGCGATGGTCGAGGAACGGGAACCGCCCCTCGATCCCATGGGCCATGGCCATGCGATCGCCCTGGCTCGACAGGATGTAGCCCGGCAGCAGGAAGCGGCTTTCGAGATATTGCGCCTGATGTAGCGGATGCCAGCGACCGAAGGCTGCGGGAAGCCGGCTCGCGAGGTCTTCCGCCGCATCGTAGTTGCTCAGCCGTGTACGCAGGTCTCCGGAAAAGAAGATCTTGGTTGCCGCCGTGCTCTTGAAGCGCGGACGATGCGAGAACAGCGGGTCGTCTAGCGGCACGTCGCCGGCGCCGAAGAACGCGGCCAGATACTCCGCCGATTGCTGCTGCAGACCCGGGATGTAGGGATAGAGCTTGCGGAAGAGGTGCGGGCGCATGCGTGAACCGGGCTGGCGGCCGCAGAACCGGCGCACCCGCGCCTCCTTGAAGATATCGTAGCCGGCAAAGACCTCATCGGCACCCTCGCCCGTCAGAACCACCTTCAGCCCCTGCTCCCGAACCAGACCCGAAAGCTGATAGAGAG
>NZ_JAEPRP010000208.1:5296-11606 GCF_016652895.1 Ensifer sp. SSB1 | reverse complement strand
TGGGCTGATTGGCATCGCCTTCGGCACCGGATTCGCGCTCGGCCCCGTGCTTGGCGGCCTGCTCGGCGAACTCGGCCCGCGGGTGCCGTTTTACGGTGCTGCGGCACTATCCTTCGTCAACTTCATTCTCGGCGTGTTTCTGCTGCCGGAAACGCTGGACCGTGCCCACCGCCGTCGTTTCGAATGGAAACGCGCCAATCCGCTTGGCGCCCTCAAGCAGATGCGCAACTATCCGGGCATCGGCTGGGTCGGGCTCGTCTTCTTTCTCTTCTGGCTCGCCCACTCCGTCTATCCGTCGGTCTGGTCGTTCGTATCCAACTACCGTTATGGCTGGAGCGAGGGGCAGATCGGGCTGTCACTGGGCATCTTCGGCATCGGTGGCGCGTTCGTCATGGCCGTTATTCTGCCGCGCATCGTGCCACGGCTCGGCGAGTGGCGAACAGCGGCACTCGGCCTGGCCTTCACGACGCTCGGCGCCATTGGCTATGCCGGCGCCTGGCAGGGATGGATGATCTATGCCGTGATCATCGCAACCGCGCTCGAAAGCCTCGCCGATCCGCCGCTGCGCAGCATCGCAGCCGCCCATGTGCCGCCTTCGGCACAGGGGGAGCTTCAGGGGGCGCTGACCAGCATCGGCAGCATCACCACCATCATCGGCCCGCTGATCTTCACCCAGGCCTTCGGCTACTTCACCAGCCCCAGCGCTCCCGTCGCCTTCGCCGGCGCCCCCTACGCGCTGGCGAGCTGCTTCCTCGTCGGCGCGCTCATCGTCTTCCTCATGAAGATCCCGAGAAACAGGGCGGTCGGACCGCAAGGCATGGAGGCTGCCGGGCCGGTCGCGATTGCTGCGCGGGAAGCAGCCGAGGCGGTCGAGCGCTCGCGAGTGCACGGAAATTGATCAATTTTCGTGATCTATCGATGAAAGTTTGAGCACCTTCGCCCTTGCTGCTGGCTCTTTGCCCGGCGGTATTCTATCTCCGGTTTTCCTCCCTCCGATCTTTAGTTGCGGCCAGAGGCCGCATCGATTGCCAGGAATCTGCCATGCTGACCGCAAATGCGAACCCTACGTCTTTGACGACCGACAATTCCTGGCGGACGCATTATCGCGCGAGTTTCTATCTTGGCGTCCCGTTCATCGGTGCCCAGCTCGCCCAACTCGCCATCAACACGACGGACGTGCTGATGGTTGGCAAGCTCGGCGCGACCGAGCTCGCAGCCATCATCCTCGCGACGCAGATGTATTTCACGGTCTATGTCTTCGGGAACGGTTTTGCCAACGCCGTGGTGCCTATGGCGGCCCAAGCCGTCGGGCGAGGCGACAAGGTCTCGGTGCGCCGTTCCGTGCGCATGGGCATGTGGGTGGTTCTGCTTTACGGCGTCCTGACGGCGCCGGTGCTCTGGATGGCCGAGCCGATCCTGCTTTTTGCCGGGCAACAGCCGAAGGTCGCAGCACTCGCAGGCGAGTACATCCGCATTGCGCAGTGGGCGATCTTTCCCGGTCTCATCTTCATGGTGCTCCGCGCCTTCCTGAGCGGGCTGGAGAGGGCAGGCATCATTCTATACGTGACGCTGGCAACCCTCGTGCTCAACGCCCTGCTTTGCTACGTCCTGATTTTCGGTCATTTCGGCTTTCCGAAACTCGGCATTTTCGGCGCAGCCGTCGCCGCCCTCGGCGTTGCCGTGCTCGGAGCGGCACTGACGATCGCCTACATCAAAAGCAAGCCGGAGCTCAACCAGTACGAATTGTTCGTGCGCTTCTGGCGCCCCGACTGGGTGGCGTTCCGCGAAGTCGTCTTTCTCGGCATTCCGATCTCGCTGACAATCCTTGCGGAGGTCAGCCTCTTCACGGTCGCGTCGCTGCTGATGGGGACCATTGGCACGGTCGAGCTTGCGGCCCATGGCATCGCCCTGCAGTTCGCCTCTATCGCTTTCATGATCCCGCTCGGTCTCGCCCAAGCCGCAACCGTGCGCGTAGGTCTTTCCTATGGGCGCGGCGATCTCCTGGGCGTGCGCCGGGCGGCGATTGCGTCGCTCGTGCTCGGCGCCGGCTTTGCCATCGTCGGCAGCGCGATCTATGCGCTTTTACCGAGCCAGCTCGCCGCGCTCTATCTCGACACCGAGCGGCCGGACGCCGCCGCGGTTCTTGCTTTTGCCGCGCCTCTCATCGTCATTGCCGGCGCTTTCCAACTCGTCGACGGCATGCAGGCGATCGCTGCCGGCATGCTGCGCGGGCTGAAGGACACCAAGGTGCCGATGCTGCTGGCATTGATCTCCTATTGGCCGATCGGCTTCGTGTGCGCCTGGGCCTTCGCCTTCCTGTTCAACTTCGGCGGGATCGGTGTCTGGTTCGGCTTCGTGCTTGGGCTAGCCGCTGCGGCCGTGCTGTTGAATTGGCGCTTCTTCCGTATGCTCAACGCCATGTTGGCAAAGGCTGCCGCCAAGGCGGCCCACTGAGCGGAGGCAAAGAAAAAGCCGGACGGGCAGGGGATGCCGTCCGGCTTGCAATGGCGGTCGCCTCAGGGGAAGGGAACGACGGCCGCTTTTCACCAAGCTTCATTCACAAAGCCTTGGAACTGCTAGACGTTGAAACCGTCAAGCCGCTCCTGACCCTGGCGATCGCGCTGGAGGTCGCGTATCGTTCGGGCGAAATCGATCAAGAATACGAAACTGACGACCGCTGCCGCGATCATGAACAGGGTGGCCATGACGCCCTCCATCAATGGAAGATCTTCTGGGTCGCGAATTTGTCGCGCCGGTCACGGGACTCGTCGCGAAGTCCATGTATCGTCGCAAAGAGCATCGCGAAAAACATCGCCATCGAAAACAGAGCAAGTCCCATAGCCGTAATCCTTTCGCGTCCTAAACGGCAGTACGTTCGAAAAAGTTCCGTTGTTTACTGCGCTACACTAACGTTTTGCGTGTGAAGCACCGTTGAACATGGCATTCATCTAGCATTCATTCTTTCTGCCCCGCTGTTTCCCAGGGAACAGCCTCTGGCTCTCGGCACAACTCTTGCGATCCGTCGCCGTCCATGACAAAAGGCATCACCAAACGGAAACAGGTGCGATGACCACGGCATTTTATCCCGGCTCCTTCGATCCGATGACGAACGGGCATCTCGACGTGCTCGTGCAGGCGCTGAACGTGGCGGCGAAGGTTATCGTCGCAATCGGCATCCATCCCGGGAAGGCACCGCTTTTCTCCTTCGAAGAGCGTGCAAGTCTCATCCGTCAGTCGCTTCAAGAGTTTCTGCCCGACAGGGCCAGTGACATCGACGTCGTCGCCTTTGACAATCTGGTTGTCGACGCGGCACGCGAGCGTGGCGCGAAACTGCTGGTGCGCGGACTTCGCGACGGCACGGACCTCGATTACGAAATGCAGATGGCCGGAATGAACCGGCAGATGGCCCCCGACATCCAGACGCTATTCCTGCCCGCAGGCACGGCATCGCGGCCCATTACGGCCACATTGGTCCGCCAGATCGCGGCCATGGGCGGTGACGTCAGCGCCTTCGTGCCCGCGGCAGTTTACCAAGCACTGCAGGCCAAACGCCGCGCTTGAAGCGCGGCACCCTTTACACCACGCAGGGAGAAACCATGAAAATCCTCCACCTCGCTTTTGCCGGCGCCCTTGCGCTTGCCTCCTGGACGGGAACGGCAATCGCACAGTCGGCCGACAATTTTCTCACGATCACGCTCAAGGATGGGCCGGTCGTCGTTGAACTGCGTCCCGACATTGCCCCGAAGCATGTCGAGCAGATCAAGGCGCTTGCGGCCGCCGGCGAGTATGACAACGTCGCCTTCCACCGCGTGATCAAGGGCTTCATGGCCCAGACCGGCGACGTGCAGTATGGCGATATGGAAAACGGCTACCAGCCGCAGGCTGCCGGTACCGGCGGTTCGTCGCGGCCTGACCTGCCGGCCGAATTCTCCGACGTGCCGTTCGAACGCGGCACGGTCGGCATGGCCCGCTCGCAGGATCCGAACAGCGCCAATTCGCAGTTCTTCATCATGTTCGCACCCGGCGACTTCCTGAACGGCCAGTACACGGTCGTCGGCAAGGTCGTTTCCGGTATGGAGAACGTCGACAAGATCAAGCTCGGCGACGACGCCAACAACGGCTCCGTTACCGATCCCGACCGCATGATCAGCGTCAAGGTCGGCAAGTAAAGTCAAACAGAAGGAGAAAACCCATGGCCGAGATCAAAGATCCGGAAAACACGATCATCATGGAGACTACCAAGGGCAAGATCGTTATCGAGCTTCTGCCTGACGTCGCTCCGGGTCATGTCGCCCGCATCAAGGAACTGGCTCGCGAAGGTGCCTATGACGGCGTGGTGTTCCACCGCGTGATCGAGGACTTCATGGCGCAGACCGGCGACGTTCAGTACGGCAAGACGGGCGGCGAACACTTCAACCCGGCGCGCGCCGGCATGGGCGGCTCCTCCAAGCCGGATCTGAAGGCTGAATTCTCGAACGTCAGCCACATTCGCGGCACCTGCTCGATGGCCCGCAGCCAGATGCCGAACTCGGCAAACTCGCAGTTCTTCATCTGCTTTACCGATGCTCCGTGGCTCAACAAGCAGTACTCCGTTTGGGGCCAGGTTATCGAAGGCATGGACAATGTCGACAAGATCAAGCGCGGCGAACCGGTGCGCGATCCCGATACCATCGTCTCCATGCGGGTTGCCGCCGACGCCTGATTTGCGCTAATGCACAAACCCGCCCCGGTCGCCAACAGCGCCGGGGCGGGTTTGCTTTTGTCTGAAGAAAACAATGCGCGTAGACCTGTTCGACTTCGACCTTCCGGAAACCTCAATTGCGCTTCGGCCCGCAAGCCCGCGCGACAGCGCCCGCATGCTCGTCGTTCGCCCTGACGGCACAGACGTTCTGTCCGACCAGGGCGTGCTCGATCTGCCGTCTTTCCTTAAGGCAGGCGACGCGCTGGTCTTCAACGACACGAAGGTGATCCCTGCACAGCTCGAAGGCATTCGCCGCCGGGGCGAGGAGATCACCACGCCCGTTTCACTGACGCTGCACATGCGCACGGCACCCGATTGCTGGAAGGCCTTTGCCCGCCCGGCACGGCGCCTCAAGATTGGTGACCGTATCGCCTTCGGCCATGGTGGCACGAGCTGCCTTCTTGGAACGCTCGACGCGACGGTGGAAGAAAAGGGCGATGCCGGCGAGGTGACGCTGCGTTTCGACCTCTCGGGTCCGTCGCTCGACGGAGCAATCATGGCCGTCGGCCATATTCCCCTGCCGCCTTACATCGCCTCGAAGCGCGCCGAGGACGCACAGGACCGCGCCGACTACCAGACGATGTATGCCCGGGAGGAGGGCGCCGTTGCGGCCCCAACTGCTGGTCTGCACTTTACCGACCGGCTTTTCGCCAAGCTCGACGAGGCTGGCATCGAGCGGCACTTCGTGACGCTGCATGTGGGAGCGGGCACGTTCCTGCCGGTCAAGGCTGATGACACCGACGACCACGTGATGCACCAGGAGATCGGCCACGTCGACGCCCGCACGGCCGAGCGGCTGAACGCCGTCAAGGCGAGGGGCGGCCGCATTGTCTGCGTCGGCACGACTTCGCTGCGGCTGATCGAAAGCGCAACCTTGGAAGACGGCACCGTCAAGCCGTGGTCCGGGCCAACCGGCATCTTCATCACGCCCGGCTATCGCTTCCGCGCCGTCGACATGCTGATGACCAATTTCCATCTGCCGAAATCGACGCTGTTCATGCTGGTTTCGGCCTTCTCTGGCCTCGAAACGATGCGCGCGGCTTATACGCATGCGATCGAAACCGGCTACCGCTTCTATTCCTATGGCGACGCCAGCCTGCTTTTCCGGAAAGACTAGATGACCGAGACCTTCCAGTTCAAACTGCACAAGACCGATGGTAAGGCCCGTCGTGGCGAGGTTTCCATGCCGCGCGGCACGATCCGCACGCCCGCCTTCATGCCGGTCGGCACGGTCGGCACGGTCAAGGCGATGTATCTCGACCAGGTGAAGGACCTCGGCGCCGACATCATTCTGGGCAATACCTATCACCTGATGTTGCGGCCCGGCGCAGAACGCGTCGCGCGGCTCGGCGGTCTGCACGGCCTCATCCGCTGGCAGGGACCGATCCTAACCGATAGCGGCGGTTTCCAGGTCATGTCGCTCGCCGGCCTTCGCAAGCTCGACGAGCAGGGCGTCACCTTCAAGAGCCATGTCGACGGCGCGCTCTTCCACATGTCGCCGGAACGCTCGATCGAAATTCAAGGGTTGCTCGACAGCGATATCCAGATGCAGCTCGACGAATGCGTGGC
>NZ_JAEPRP010000208.1:0-5286 GCF_016652895.1 Ensifer sp. SSB1 | reverse complement strand
AACCGAAGGAAATCGAGCGCGCGATGGAGATGTCGCTGCGCTGGGCTGAGCGCTGCAAGGTCGCCTTCGGCGATCAGCCGGGCAAGGCGATGTTCGGCATCGTCCAGGGCGGCGACATTCCGAAGCTGCGCGAACGTTCGGCCGAAGCGCTGAAAGGCCTGGACCTCAAGGGCTATGCCGTTGGCGGTCTCGCCGTCGGCGAACCGCAGGAGGTGATGCTGCGCATGCTCGACATTACCTGCCCGATCATGCCGGTGGACAAGCCGCGCTATCTCATGGGCGTCGGCACGCCTGACGATATCCTGCGGTCCGTGGCCGAGGGCATCGACATGTTCGACTGCGTGATGCCGACCCGCTCGGGCCGCCACGGCCTTGCCTTCACGCGCCACGGCCGCATCAACCTGCGCAATGCGCGCCACGCCGAGGACATGCGCCCGCTCGATGAGCAGTCCTCGTGCCCGGCGACGCGCGACTATTCGCGTGCCTACCTGCATCACCTGATCCGCTCGAACGAATCGCTCGGCGGCATGCTCTTGAGCTGGAACAACCTGGCCTACTACCAGGAGCTGATGGCAGGCATCCGCCTGGCAATCGACGAAGGTCGCTTCGCCGACTTCATGGCCGAGACGCAGGAAACCTGGCGGCGAGGGGACCTTCCGCCGGTCTGAGACGCGGTAGTGCTCAGATCTCCGGCCCCGGCGCCGACTGAAGCATCATCACGGCATTGATCTTGTAGCTGCCGTCCGGCTGCTTCACGAGCTGATAGAGCGCGGTCCAGTCCTTGCCATCAGGGGCTGAGATCAGCACTTCCTGGATCACCTGGTCACCCACGACTTTCGACCGGCCGAAAGCGAAATTGCCGGGCCGATAAACCGGCCGGTAGCCGCGCTTGACCATGTCGAAAAAGGCGGTCTTGTCGGGGAACTTTCCCCGGATCTCAGGTGAGGCGAAAGAATAGGCGGTCTCTGCATCGTCATGCAGAAAGGCCGCAATCTGCTCCTCAATGATGGCGCGTGCCGTATCGACAGGTTCTTCCGCGCGCGAAGCGCTCGTGCCCGCCAGTTGAGCCGCCAGACCGAGGGCAATAGCAAGGGTCCTGAACATCGGCGATCTCCGCAGTCAGAGCTGAAGAGCATAGGACGGTCACGCGTGTTGGAAATGGGAGAGTCGGCGCATATACGAGACTTAGCCCTGAGAGCTGCCCGAATAGTTCAATAAACGAAATGCCTTAAACGCAAGAATGAATATCCAGATTTAAATATCATAAGTTAGTGATTTCGGAAAAATCCGCCCGGGCAGGGCACATGGACCGTATACCAACCCGCTAGAATGGGCAGCGGGTTGGAGGACTGACCGGCCTTGGGGGCGCAGGACTTACCTGAACGTTTCTTCAAACCAGTCGCGCCATTTGGGCTCACTCGTCGCCGCACGCGCCTTGGCATCATCGCCATAGAGATAGAGCGCCATGCTGGCGTTGGCTCCGTCGCCGCTCGAATAGGTTCCGATCAGCGCGATGCCCGAGCCCGGCTCCTTCAGGCGCAACAGCAGATAGCGTTGCTTGGCGTCCTGCTGCACGCGCTCGACGATACCGGAAAGGCGCTCGGGATGAGGCGGGGCCGTGCGCTCCTCACCGATATTCGCCGCGGCAAGCCCCAGCGTTTCGGTTAGGCCACTCCAGACCTTCGCTTCAGGCTCCGGCGTCGACGCCATGACGAAGAAGCTCGCGGCTTTCTCGCCGGCAAAATGCGCAAGATAAATCCGCAGCACCTCGAAGAAGGCCGGCCAGCCGCCTTCGAAGCCTTCCAGTTGATCATCCCAGTCGTCGCTGTCCGTGAAGAGCGAATGCACCATGCGCAGCAGGCAGCGATCGCCGGAGCGGGCCGTGACGGTGATTTCGGTCGCAACGGGCGGCGCGCCTTCGCTCCAGTCGCGCTCGACATAGGCAAAGCGGGCAGGCGGCTCCCAGTGCGTTACCTCGCCGGTCGAGGCTCCATTCGGACCGAAGTCGAAGGATATCTTGCCTCCGACCTGTTCGTCGATCTCCGTTTTGGTGAACCAGGCGCTGTTGCCGCCCGTCGCCATAGCCTGCCAGACCTGCTCGGGCGAACCGGGCACAACCAGTTCCATTTCGACCCAGCGCTTTCCGCTGCCATCCTTCTTGATCGGCATGAGATATCCTTTCAGGAGTTGGTTTCGTCGAGCCGCGCAACCTCGGATCGCGTCGTCCCAGGCCGCAACGAGCCTATTTTGAGCGGCTTACACGGCGCGCCGTTCTGGACGATGTACGCACTGGCTGCTAGTCTCAATGCTCGGTTTAGTCTTCTGGCGACCAAGTACAATGGAACACGATCGTGCGTGCTCTTACGTAGGGCTCTCCATTGGCGGGAACATTGATTGCCTCCTTTGTGGCAGGCGTCTTGCTACCGCCGCGCTGGTTTGACCGTGCCAAACGAGTCACCGAAAAATGGCGGGCAAACTGACGCCAAGGTGCGTCCGCTCTTCGGCTTTCGCTTTTCACAGGCGGGAGCAGTGGTACAAGAGCACTACCTTCCCGATCCCGCAGAAACTCCCGCTTCTGAGCAGGACGACACTTTCCTCTGGGTCCATCTCGACCTTTCCGACCCGTCGATGGTCGATTGGTTGCTGCGGCTCGCGATCCCCTCAGACGTTCGGGAGGCTGTTTCCCGCCCGATTCCGCGTGGCCGGGTTTTCACGCTCGACACGCTGATATACGGTCAGTTGCGTGACTTGCGCGTTCCGACGGCAGATGAGGGCAGTGGGCGGCAGTCCGCAGCGCTGAGCCTGCTGATCATCCCAGGGCTCGTAGTCACTGGTGGTGTGGAGCCATTGACGACAGTGGAGCGCCTGCGGGAGCGTATAGTCGCCGGCGCGGCAAAAGTTGGCTCTCCAATCTCCCTGCTCACGGAGTTCTTTATTTCGCTCAACTTGCTTGGCGAGCAGGCTCTGGACGAGGCCTCCGAGAATGTCGGTCAGCTGGGGTCCAGGATGCTGAGAAGCCAACGCAGCTTCGAGCAGCGCCATGACCTGCCGCGCATGCGCCAACAGCTCCTGCAAACGCGCGTGCACGCGATGAATATAGCACGAGACATGGCATACAAACGAACCGCTATGCTGGAGCTTTTGCGCGAATGCCCCCCCATTTCGGAGCCTGGGGACTATCGCGAACTTCGACGTGAAATCGACCGGTACAATGCCCTGATCGAAGACATTCGCGACTTTGCCGATCGATGCCAGTCCATTCTCGATGAACAGCGCGCCCAAGTCGAGGAAGCAGCAAGCCGCAATCTCTACATCCTGACGATCTTTTCCGCCGTCTTCATGCCAGCGACGCTAATCGCCGGAATGTGGGGGATGAACGTAAGCTGGTTGCCCTTCGGCGTAGGTGCATACGGTTTTTGGGAAATTTCGGCACTGGTAGCACTATCGGTTGGTGTCGTCCTGCTCTGGGTTCGATTGATGCGGATCTTATAATGGATCTCGGTACGCCTGGAAGGTGAAGAGGGTGCAGCGCTGCAATTGTGCGGGTGCCACACCAACTTCCCCAAAACGCTGCCGCCGCTCTTTGCGGATGTCGTCAGCAACCGCCGGGAAGTATCCGCTACAGTTGAGCAGCTCGCGATCGTGGAAGGATCTCACGGTAGATCGTCGCTCGATGACGCCCGAGTTCGCGCGCCATTTCTTTGATCGGTAGTTTGCGTTCGACAAAATGGAAGAGCCGGCGTCGATCGGCCAGATTCAGCTGCGAATAGCGTCGGGACATTCCAAAATCTCCAAGGGGAAGCCATTGAAATCATTGGCATGTCGCATATGTGGACGGCCTCCGCCTCGCAAGGGATAGGCGCTATGTGATCTGATCGCTTGCGATCATATGTCCGGCCTGTTCATGCGGCTGCATATGACCGCTGGCCAAGATGGTTTCCGCAACGAGAGTTCCTAACACTTGGGCGGCTTTTGGCAGCCTATGCGACATTCGGAGTGTCTCCCGTCTTGGATCGATCGATCACACCATCTACCTGTCCGTCTGCAAGCTCTGTGCGCGGCGAGGGGCTGAGTTTACCCCGCCTGCGCTGATAGTCGAGGCGGTGCCGAAGACCCAGCATAGGCTTCACCGCTAACGAGCAATTTCCAGGCAATGCGGGCCATTTTGTTGGCCCATGCGACAGCCGCCAGCATTGGAGGTTTGCGTTTGACCAACGCCGTAAGCCATGGCGAGGGCTGGCCTCGTCCAAGACGCGCGTATCGGATCACATTAGTAGCCCCGGCCACCAGTACGCTCCGCAAGGCTTCGTCGCCCGCGTGCGAGATCCCTCCATGACGCCTTTTGCCACCGCTTGAATGATCTCGAGGCGTTAAACCGATCCACGCCGCAAAATCACGACCGGATCGGAAGTATTCAGGATCAGGGGCTTTCATCACCAGCAGCGCTGCGCCGATGGGCCCGATGCCCGGAACCTTGGTTAGTCGGCGGACTTTCTCGTTCTCGTGGCGCCAATCGTCGAGTTTGTCCTCAACCTCAGCAATCCGCATTTGCAGATCCCGATATTCCTGCGCGTGTAAGTTAAAAAGCTCGTGCGCTAGCGCGGGTAGGGAGCTATCTGCCGCAATGCGCTCGAACAAATGTTCGAGCCTGGATATGCCTCTTCCCACCGTCAGGCCGAATTCGGCTGCGTATCCTCGGATCGCATTGCTGAGCTGCGTGCGAGCGCGCAAAAGGCGCTCACGCATCCCCAGCAACATCAGCACTGCCTGGTTGTCCCTTGTCTTCACCGGAACGAACCGCATCGTTGGTCGACTCATCGCCTCACAAACGGCTGCGGCGTCCGCGCTGTCGTTTTTGTTCCGTTTGACGTAGGGCTTCACGTATTGGGGCGGAAGCAGTCTGACCTCATGGCCAAGGGATTTCAGCATCCGCGCCCAATGATGTGAAGCGCCGCAAGCTTCTATGCCGATGACAGTAGACGGAAGCCGTTGGAAGAAGTTCATCAACTGTGAGCGACGAACCTGGCGTCGCAAGACGACATTTTCCTCAGCGTCAACGCCATGCAACTGGAAAAGATGTTTCGACGTATCCATGCCAATTCGAGCGACGTGTTCCATGGGACGGTTCCTTTGCCAAAAAACTCGCTGATCGGACATTCGCAGATTGCGACGTCAGATCGGAGGCCGTCCACACCAACACTTGGAAATAGAATGTACCCGGCTACCCATAGTGTCAAAGCTGAATAGGGCTGCGACGTCGCCAGCCATTTAGAAATGCGACACTGC
>NZ_JAEPRP010000207.1:0-11720 GCF_016652895.1 Ensifer sp. SSB1 | reverse complement strand
ACGAACGGGAACCGGCGCCGGCAAGCCGTGCGGTCCCGACGCCGTTCTAGGCGACGCAACCTGTCCATCGGCTGTCCTGCCGCCTGCTTTATGGCGACGCCAAGGTTTCGTGGAAGAAGTCCCGGCGCGCTGGCACCGGGGTGGAAGCCGCAATCTGCAGCTTCCAACGGTTGAGTTCAGATCGGTCGAAAGCGGTTTTGTCCGGTCTCGTCTATGTGCTTAGCGCCGGCCGCCGCCGCCACGCCCGCCTCCACCGCCGCCGCCGCGAATGACCGCCCCGCCGCCCCGACCGCCACCGCCGTGGAAGCCGCCGCGGCTGCCGCCCTGGAATCCGCCGCCGCGATAGCCGCCGCCACGGTCAAAGCTTTGGAAGTTGCGGCCAGATTCCTGGTAGAGCCGGCCATAGTTGCGGCTCAGCTCATTCTGGTTGCCGAACTGGCGTCCGGCCCGGTCGAAGGAAAGATGATCGGGCGCCCGCTGACGAACCTGCTGGTTGCGCCGCGGTGCCGGCCGCGTCTCGGCCCGGTTCTGAATGCGTTGCGCCGCCTGCGGCCTGTTGGCTGCAGCATTCCGGAGGTTCTCTCCGTCCGGCCGCTGAACGGGCTGCCAGCCGTCCGGCGTGTGCTTCTGCCACGTTCCGTCCTGGCGGCGATAGACGCTGCCGTCGCGGCCGGCATAGACGTCGCCGCCCTTGCTGCCGACGATGAAGCCCTTGTTGCCTTCCGTGTTACGCCAGCGCAGGCCGCCGGCGCTCCCCGTCGTCCCGCCGCTTATGCGGGCGAACTCCCCGCCATGCTTGACCGCGACACTGCCCCAGGAACCGTAGACGTTCTGGCCACCGCGCGCGACCATGGCATTGCCGGTGCGTGGGTTGTAGGCGGAAATGAACCCTCGTTCGCCGCCAGGTCCTGCCACCGCCCCAGCGCGGAACCGGGTTCCGGTGACGGGGTTGTAGGCTGCACCGAATGCCAGACCTCTCTCGGGACCGTAGGCGTAACCGTAGCGGCCAAAGGTTCCGTAGGCCGGGTTGTACGAAGCGCCGAAGCCGTAGCTGATCGGCGGCGGATAGTAGGGCCAGTCGTCGTCGTAGTAGTCCCAATAGGGCGGGTAGTACCATCCCGATCCCCAGATGACGGTGTCCCAGGCGAGATACGTGTAGAGATAGCCGAGGGTGTAGCCATACCAGACAGCGTCCGGCTCCGTGTCGTAAACGCGGACATAGGTCGCGTTATAAACCGGGGACGACGACGGGATGGTGTAGATTTCATCCGCGACAGCGCGCGCAACGGCAAAGGGGCCGGTCGGCGTATCGCCAACGAACCAGATGCCGTCCTTCAGAACGAAATACTTGTCAGCAACCTTGATGACCTGTTCATTGGCGTTGACGGCATAAAACATGGACGTGCCTTCGATCGGCTCGAACTTTGGCTCGCCATTGTAGTGAACGTCCACCTTCAACGATCCATCGGTCGAAACCCGCGCGAGCTTCGGAATGCTCGCCCGCAGGCGCGCCATCGCGCTTTCGGACGTGCCGGGAATCGAAGCACGCACTGCCGAGTAGGTCGCGTCGTCCGGCAGGTTCAGGAAATCTTCCGGCAGATTGGGAGTAGCAAAGCTCCAGGGTCCTTCGAGCGAGGCTGATGAAAACCATCGTCCGGAGAGAAGCGTGTACCACGTCTTGCTGGCCCGATGGAAAAAGACCGAACTGGTTGTGTTGGAAACCCAATCCAACCCTGTCACGGACACCGGTTCGAGGGCAGGCTTCCCTTCAAAGATCAAAAGCTCCGCTGGCTTCTCGGAATAAAAGACCTTCGGGATCTTGTTCTCGCCGAAGCGCGTCGGCGGAAGCGAGGCCTTCACTCCCTTCCAGTTCTCGATCTCCGGCAGTTTGGAAAACACGTCCGGTACCGTTTCCGCCTCGACCCAACCGGTATCAAGCGTCTTCGAGGTGAGCCAGTTCTTGTCGCTTCGAAGATAGTAGTCGCCCGACTGTTCCACCTTGAACAGGTCCCAGTTCGTATTGACCACGAACGACAGGCCCTCGACGCCCTTGACCGGAGCCGTAACGGCCTTGCCATCCGTCTGCAACAGGATCGCCGATGCCTCGCTCACGAAGATCGGTGGCGGATCAGCCTTCATATCCGGAACGTCTGCAAGCCGCTGAAAATCAGCAAGGCTTGCGGCCAGGCGTTGCTGCGACACGACGATCGGATCGGTAGGAACGAGCTTGCCTATGTCCAGCGCGAGATCAGCAAGCTGTTTGCGGTCCAGAGAGGAAAAATCGAGCCGCGTGGTTTTGACATCCGTCAGCGTGACGTTTTCGGATGCATCGTCAGCCGTGGTCTTGGCTGAAAGCCCGATGATCCCGTAGACCGGCTTCGCGTCGGCGGACGATTTGAGTTCGGTGGCGACGAGAGCCTCGAGCTCTTTGAAATCCTTCCAGGCTGTGATCTGCGGTTGAAAGAGCGTGATCATCGCGCCCTTCTCAGTGTCGAACACCCTTGGCCAGGCCGGCGCCGTCGCATCGGACTGGTTGAGGTACTTGCCCGCAACGAACCCGTTCGCTCCGGAGTAGCTCACGGCGCACCAGGAAGCTTCCGCATCGCACTCTTTGATATCGACTTCCTCGCCCTGGGGAATGACGCGCAGCGCGTCAAATCCGGTGCCCGGGCCTACCCTGAAATTCACATTGGCCGTCAGAACGGCCGGGTCCGCAAAGGCGGAGGTAGAGAAGAACGAAGCGATCGTCAGGTACGCAAGAATTCTACGCATGATCACATTCCCTCACTGAGTATTTAAGCTGTTCGAAGTCCCTGTCCGCCGGAAGTGCCACTGGAAATGCTTCGCCGCGACAAAGGCTTCTCGCATTCGCAGTCAATTAAAGTCGTTCAATTTCAAGATCATTGCACATTCGAAGCCGAGTGCAACTGGCAACGCCGCCAACTTCTAATTAAACCGCGCATTGAACGACGCCTTCCCAATTCCCCGCGTGACGGGCCCCACCCCGGTTGCTCCGCCATAACCGTTAGCCATCGGGGAAAAAAGCACCGATCTCCGTGCTGCGATTGGTGGATTTCTCAAGATCGAGATGCGGGACGTGGGCTTCCTCATCCCGCTGTGGGGACGTCACGTGGCTCATGCCGCGGATGGAGCAGAATGCAGCTCCTGTTGCCGCGCGACCCCGACCAACCACTTGTGAAACTTCTGCCCGAACGGCTTTTCGAGGGCGGCCCGGTCCCAGGCGAGGTAATAGCTCTCCGGCAGTTTCATGCGCAGGTCGAAGGGGACGACCAGGGCTCCGGACGCGATCTCATCCTTGATCATCGAAACCTGCGCGAGCACAAATCCTCTGCCGTTGACGGCTGCGTCGATGGCACTGCTCGACAGGGTGAAGGAAAGACCCGAAAACGTCTTGCCGCCGTCGGCCTGCACCAGCCCGGCCCAGTCTCTCCATTGCGGGGAGGCTTTATAGTCCGCCTCCCACTCCACATTGAGGAGAGGAAATTTCAGGACGTCGTGTGGCGTTTCGAGGGTGTGTCCGGCGATCAACGCGGGCGAGCAAGCCGGCACCATCCAGTCGGTGAACAGCTTGGCGACGTGTTCATGCGCGTGGGAGCGCCGCCCGTAGGTGATGCGGAAATCCACCTGCTCGATACCAAGACGAGGTTCCTGCTCCTGACCGAGAATGCGCACGCTCGACTCGGGACAGAGCGACTGCCAGTCGAAGATCTTGCGATTGACCCACTTGTTGGCTACCGACGTCAGCGCGCTTAGAACGATGCTGGTCTCGTTCCGGGCGCGGGTAAGAACGTTGGCGGCATGGGAAAGCTGCTGGAAGCCTTTCGCCACTTCGCGGTAGTACAACCGCCCCCATGAGGACAGTTCAACCCGCCTCCCGCGCCTCTCCAGCAGCGTCAGGCCAAGGCATTGCTCCAGATTTCGGACCAATTGGCTGACGGCGCCCGGCGATACGCCGAGGTCTTCCGCTGCGGCACTGACAGAGCCACACCGACCGATCGCCTCAAAGGCCTGCAAGCCGCGCAAGGACGGGTTCGGCATCTTAAAATTCTCCTCGGCCAACCATTCTAATTTAGATTTTCTAAAAAAGAACGCAGGCGCTGGCAACTTGTTGGCACAGAGAAAACGTCGAACATTCACTTAACAAAACGCAAGGAGAGCGAAATGTTTCTCAAGAATGCCTGGTACGTTGCAGCCTGGGATCACGAGGTCGGCCGCGAGCTGAAGCCCCTCACGGTCCTCGGCGAAAACATCGTCCTATACCGCAAGCAGGACGGCCAGGCCGCCGCGCTCGAGGATGCCTGTCCCCACCGGAAACTGCCGCTCTCCATGGGGCGCATCAAGGGTGACGATGTGGAATGTGGCTATCACGGCCTCACCTTCGACTGTTCGGGAACCTGCACCCGGGTACCGGGCGCAGAGCGCATTCCGCACGTCGCCAAGGTGCGCTCCTACCCGGTTCATGAGCGCTACGGCCTGCTCTGGATCTGGATGGGCGATGCCGAGCGGGCGGATCCGAAGGATATCTTCGAAGTCGAGCATTTCGGCGATCCTGCCTGGGGCATCAACCGCGGCGAGTCGATGACGCTCAACTGCAACTATCTCTACATGACCGACAATCTTCTCGACCCCTCTCATGTCGCCTGGGTCCACCAGTCGTCTTTCGCAAGCTCCGCCTGCGAGGAAACGCCGCTCGAGACGACGGTGAAGGACGACGGTGTCACCGTCTGGCGCTGGATGATTAACTCCGAACCGGCCCCGTTCTATGCCCCCTTCCTGCAATTCGAAGGCAACACCGATCGCAAACAGCACTACGAAGTGCGCTATCCGAGCAACGCGATCATCAAGGCCATTTTCGCGCCTGCCCATACCGGTGGCGAAGGCCGCACGCTTCCTGAGAACACCTTCCTCATGGACAGCTACAACTTCATGACCCCTGTCGATGAGAACCGGACCAAGTACTACTGGTTCCAGATGCGCAACTTTGCGCCCGATGACGCAAAGGTATCTGAGAGTTTTGCCAAATCCGTACGTGGTGCCTTCGAGGAAGACCGCGTCGTCCTGGAGGCGGTCCATCACGGAATGGCCAATATGCACACACCGAACCTCGACCTGAAGATCGACGTCGGTCCGATGCGCTTCCGCCGCAAACTGGCCCAGCTGATTGCTGCCGAAACGCAAGCCGATCCGGCGAGCGCAGCTGCTGAATAGGGTTCGATCCGAATGCTCGATGCCGCGGCCTCACGCTTCCGCCCCTTCGAAGTCGTTTCGAAGGTCCGCGAAAGCACCACCATCACGTCGTTCCGTCTCGCCCCTATCGAGCCCCAGCACTGGCGGCCGTTCGAGCCGGGACAGTTCCTGACGATCCGTGTACCCGACCGCAAAGGCGGATATGTCCTGCGCAACTACACCGTCTCTTCCTCGCCACGCGACGAAGGAACCTATCGGATCACCGTGAAGCGTGAGGCCGCCCCCACACAAGACGTGCCGGAGGGACTAAGCTCCTGCTGGCTCCATGACGACATCGAGCCCGGCGCCGTCGTCGAGATCGACCCGCCGCGCGGCGCATTCAAGCTCGACCGCGCGAGTGCCCGGCCCGTCGTGCTTCTTTCCGGCGGCGTCGGCTTGACCCCGACTGTCTCGATGCTGGATGTGCTGGCACGGGAAAGCGATCGTCCCGTCTGGTTCATCCATGCCTGCGACAGCGTTGCAGTCCATGCCCTGCGGGACGAGGTCGAGCATCTCGCTACCGTCCGGGCGGGCATCACCCTGCATTTCTGCTACCGCTTCGCCGGGATCAGCGATCTCGAAGCTGCCCGGTGCCACTCCTCGGGTTTTCTGACACGTACGACGCTTCAGAGCCTCCTCCCGCTCGACGACTACGACATCTACATGTGCGGGCCTCCGCCTTTCATGCAGGCCCTCTACGCCATTCTGACCGGCCTCGGCGTGCGGAAGGACCGCATCGCCTACGAATTCTTCGGTCCGGCGAGCCTCCTGTCGGAGGCCCCTGCCCCAAAACAGGCGGCTGCGCCCCTAGTGAAACCAAACGTCGGGGAGGACGGCCTGCACGTCGTCCTCCGAAAATCGGGACACAGCCTGGCCTGGGATGGCGCAAGCGAATCCATCCTCGCGTTTCTCGAGGCTCAGGGCATCGAACCGGAATTCTCTTGCAGGGCAGGAGTTTGCGGCACCTGCGAACAGGGGCTCGTCTCCGGCGAGGTCGACTATTTCGAGGAACCGCTGGACGAGGTGCGGGCGGACCGCGTGCTGCTCTGCTGCACCAGACCGAAATCATCGATCGTGCTCGATCTCTGACCGCTCAAAGCAAGAGGCTGCGGCCTGAACCAGGGTGTCCAATCCCCGAAGGAGGATCCGTGAGGAAACCGCTCCAATCCGAAATCCCGCTCAACCCCCATGTCGCCGGCCTGCCGCCATACAACGCCGGCATGAACATTGCCGCTGCACGACTGCAAAGCGGTCGCCAGGATATCGCAGCACTCGCCAGCAACGAGAATCCGGATGGCTGCTCGCCGCGTGTCGCAGCCGCCCTTACGAACCTCAATCCATCACGCTATTCCGATCCCGCCTGTACGGCGCTGCGCGCGGCACTTGGACAGAAACTCGGCGTTGCCGTTGATCGCATCGTCGCCGGCAATGGCTCGGAGGAAATGATCGCGGCCGTCTGTCGCGCCGTCCTTCGTCCCGGCGCACTCGTAGGCACGGTCTGTCCCGGGTTCGGGCTGCACGAGATCGAAGCACTGGCCAATGGCGCCAATGTCGAGAAGGTTGCCATGCGGGCCGACCTCGATTTTGACGTACCGGCAATCGTTGCCATGCTCGAGCGGGAGCCGGCGATCTTCTTCCTCTCTTCGCCCTCTAATCCGGTTGGCCCGGCGCTCGACCGCGAGAGCCTTGCTCGCGTTCTTGCGGCCGTCTCACCGGGGACGCTTCTCGTGCTGGACGAGGCCTATTTCGAGTTCACGGACGAAGACTTGCCCGACGGTCTCGCCGCGCTCTCCGCCACGGACCTTTCCTGGGTCGTGCTCAGAACCTTCTCCAAGGCCTATGGCCTTGCGGGCCTGCGCGTCGGCTACGCGGTGATGTCCGATGCACGGCTTGCGCGGGCGGTCGCGGCAGCCAAGACACCGTTTAACGTCAACGCCGCCGCACAGGTCGCCGCCGTCGCCGCACTGGAGGACGAGGCCTGGATGTCGTCTTCGGTTTCAGCGTTGAAACGGGAACGGGCACGTGTGGCCAACGCGGTCGCCGCCATCGGGCTTGCATCGGCGAGATCGCAGACGAACTTCCTGTTCATCGACGTCGGTCGCGACAGTTCGGCGGCGATGGCCCACTTCCTGTCGGGCGGCATCATCGTCAAGCCATGGAAGGAGAAGGGCTATGAGACCTTCATCCGCGTAACGATCGGCACGCCCGCGGAGAACGACCGTTTTCTCGACGCGCTTTGCGCTTTCGCCAGGGGCTGAAGGCTGCGGCCTCCCTCACCTCACACAAAACAAAGGGGCACTCCAAGCCCCACGGGAACGAACAATGAGCGGAAACGCAAGCCTCTACAAGATGAACCGGGAGCCCAGTCGCATGTCCCCATCAACGCCTGCCGGTCTCTTCGCCGGCGATTTTTCGGCCCTGCGCGCACGGTTTCTCGCCGCAGCGCGCACCGCGGGTGCCAGTGTCGTCGAATACGTGCATCCACTGCACGGCCCGAACGGCGAGCGTCTCGCGACCGATGTCGCCTATCTCGGGCGCGAAGATGCCAGGAAGCTCCTGGTACTGATATCTGGCACCCACGGCGTTGAGGGTCCTTTCGGCTCGGCTTGCCAGACCGCCTGGCTCTCACAGAATTCGCCTTGGCAACTGCCCGACGATACAGCCGTCCTGGCAATCCACCTCATCAACCCGTGGGGCACGGCCTGGTCGCGCCGAGTAAACGAGGACAATGTCGACCTCAACCGCAATTTCATCGACTGGCTGAAAAGCACGCCGAAGAACGATCGATATGCGGCGCTGCACGCCGCCCTCGTCTGTCGCGCCTGGGAGGGGCCGGAGCGGGATGCGGCGGTAGCAGCCTACGACGCCGCGAAACTACGGCTGGGCGGCTATGCCGGCATCGCCCCGGTCGTGGAAGCCGGGCAGTATGAGTTTCCGGACGGCCTGTTCTACGGCGGCGACGGTCCGGTCTGGTCCAACCGGACCCTCATCGAAATCCTCTCGACATTCGCACAGCAGGCGGAAGAAGTCGTCGCCTTCGACCTGCACACAGGCGCCGGCCCCTATGGCTATCCTGCACTCCTCTCCGTTGCCGAGCAGGAACATGCGGGCCTGGAATGGGGGCGGCGCATCTTCGGACCCGCGCTCTCGGTCGTCCTCACCGGCGAGAATGCGACGACGGATACGGGCATTGCCGCGACGGCCACGGGCTATGTCTCAGCCGCGGTGAGAACTGCGCTGCCAAAGGCTCGTGTCCTGCCCCTGGTTGTCGAATGTGGAACCCTTGACGGCGCCACGGTCTCCGATGCGGTTCAGGCGGACAACTGGCTTCATCTGTTCGGCAAGGTCGACACGCCGCTCGGAAACCGGATCAAGGAGAGCCTCCGCGCCGCTTTCATTCCCGAAGACGCGGACTGGCAGCGCACCTGTCTTTCGACTTCCCTGCGCCACTTCGACCGCGCGTTCGCAGAGCTCAAGTCTGTCGGCGGCGCCGGTGCCGAAAAGCCCGTTCCGGCAGCGCCGGCCGTCACCATCGTTGCCCACCCGGAAGCCGGCGGGCCAAGACTTGCCGACAGGCCAGCCATCGAAGTGCACGACATTCACAAGCGCTTTGGTCCCCTCGCCGTTCTCAACGGCGTCAACATCTCTGCGCAGCCCGGAGAAGTCGTGTCGATGATCGGCTCTTCCGGTTCGGGAAAGAGCACCTTCCTGCGTTGCATCAATCTGCTGGAACAGCCGAACGACGGCCGCATCATCATCGACGGCGAAGAAATCCGCATGAAGAAAACGCCAGATGGCGGCGCCATGCCCGCCGACATGCGACAGGTCGAGCGTATCCGCTCGCGCGTCGGCATGGTGTTCCAGAACTTCAATCTCTGGCCGCACATGACGGTCCTCGAAAACATCATCGAGGCGCCGCTGCATGTCCTGAAGGAGAGCCGGCAAGCGGCAATCGATCATGCCCATGCCCTCTTGAAGAAGGTCGGCCTCACCGACAAGCACGCCCAGTATCCCGGCCAGCTTTCCGGCGGGCAGCAGCAGCGTGCCGCCATCGCCCGCACGCTCGCCATGCGCCCGAAGCTCATCCTCCTGGACGAGCCGACCTCGGCGCTCGATCCGGAGCTCGTCGGCGAGGTGCTGCGCGTGATCCGGCAGCTCGCAGAAGAAGGAAATACGATGATCCTCGTGACGCATGAAATGCAGTTCGCGCGCGAGGTCTCGCACAAGATCCTCTTCCTCCACCAGGGAAAGGTTGAGGAGGAGGGTGCTCCGGCGGAGGTTTTCACGAACCCACGCTCCGAACGCATGCGCCAGTTCCTGGCCCGTACGCTCTGACCGCCGGCATCACCCGTCCGGGAACTTCCGGACGAGAGCCAACAAGAAAGCTCAACATGGGGAACCAAAACATGAAGCTGAAAAGTCTGTTGCTCGCCACGATCTTCACCGCAGGCCTCACCACGGGCCACGCTGCCGAGGGCGAGTTGTCGATCGGCACCGAGGGCGAATATCCGCCGTGGAGCATTGCCGACTCTGCCGGCAACGTGACCGGTTTCGACGCCGATGTCGGAAGCCTGCTCTGTGCCAAGCTGGAGATGAAATGCCACTTCGTCGTACAGGCCTTCGACGGGCTCATACCGGCGCTGAAGGCCAAGCGTTTCGATATCATCATTTCCGGCATGTCGATCACGGCCGAACGCAAGAAGCAGATCGACTTCTCTGTCGGCTATGCCGAGCTCGCCAATATGTTCGTGGTCAAGAAGGATTCCGATCTGGCCGGCATCAAGGACATCGACACGCTGCTGAAGTCGCTCGATGGCCGCACGGTCGGCGTTCAGGCCGGAACGACCCACGCCCATTTCATGGAGAAGCGGGCTTCGTCTGCCGTGCTGAAGACCTACGACACGCTCGACCAGATGCAGATCGACCTCGCCAGCGGCCGCGTCGAGGCAGCGTTTGCTGATGCATCAGCCCTCCAGGATTTCCTCGGACGGCCCGACGGCGAGGACTTCCAGTTCGTTGACGTGAAGGTCTTGAGCACCTTCGATCCGACGCTTGGCGAAGGCATCGGCGTAGGCATCTCGCAGGAAAACACCGAGCTGAAGGCCCGCATCGACAAGGCGCTCTGCGAGTTGGTTGCCGACGGATCGATCGGCAAGGCGAGCGAGACCTGGTTCAAGGCGGACATCTCCCGCCCCTGCCTATAGCGGCAAACTTTCGTCTCCCGGAAGAGAAGAGACCGCCAGGTGCTCTTCGTCCGGGAGACGAAGCATCCGATCGGACAATACACAGGTTTGGGCTGGTTCAATGGAACTTGGATTATGGCAGGTATGGGAAGGCGGCTGGATAACCGCAATCCTGCGCGGCGCGGCAATCACCATAGCCGTCGGCGTCGCAAGCATGGCCTTCGGCATCGTCATAGGCGTCGCCTGCGGCCTGATCAAATGGGCGCGGCTTTTCCCGCTGACGCTGATCGTGGATTTCTACACCTCGATCGTGCGCGGCGTGCCGGAACTCCTGATCATCTATCTTCTCTTCTTTTCCTCCGTCGAGTTCATCGCTCGGGTGGCCTCAGCGTTCGGCTATGAGGGGCTCGCCGGAAACGGTTATGCCTTCGTCATCGCCGTCGTCGCCATCGCGGCCATTTCCGGTGCCTACTCCACAGAGGTCGTCCGCGGTGCACTTGCCGCCATTCCGCCTGGTCATATCGAGGCGGCGCGGGCGCTCGGCATTCCCGGGACCCGCATCTTCCGCCGCATCATCGCGCCACAAATGCTGCGGATCGCCGTGCCCGGCATGAACAATGTCTGGCAGACCACCATCAAGGATACGGCCCTCGTTTCGGTGGTCGGCCTGCAGGAATTGATGCGTGCCGCCTTCGTCGGAGCAGGATCGACCCGCCATCCCTTCATCTTCTACTTCATCGCCGCCGTCGTCTATCTCTCGATCACGCTGGTCAGCCAGAGTGGTTTTGACGGGATTGAACGCTTGCTGCGCCCTCGCGAGAGGAAATAGACATGGATCTCGAACTTGTTCGCCTCGCGGTTCCAGCCCTCGCCAAGGGCTTGTGGCAGACCGCCATCCTGACACTCATTTCGATCGCCATCGGCTTCAACCTCGGCCTGGCGCTGGCGGTCATGCGGCTGTCGAAAAACTCGGTACTCAGCCGCTTTGCCAAGGGCTACAGCACCGTGTTCCGGGGCACGCCGCTGCTGGTCCAGCTTTTCCTCTTCTACTACGGCCTCGGCCAGCTTTCCTTCGTTCGCGACAACCCCGTGCTCTGGTGGATCGTCGGCGACGGCGCACATTGCGCGGTCATGGCACTCGCACTGAACACGGCGGCCTATACGTCTGAAATCCTGCGCGGCGGGCTCATGTCCATTCCGGGCGGGCTCGTCGAAGCCGCCCAGGCCTGCGGCATGTCGCGGCTCCTGTGCTTTCGCCGGATCACCTTTCCCCTCGCCATCCGGCTGGCA
>NZ_JAEPRP010000206.1:10350-11858 GCF_016652895.1 Ensifer sp. SSB1 | reverse complement strand
CTCGTGCACGAAATACAAATAGATGCCTGAATATCATCGTCACGTTACGGCAGATCGGACGTAAATGCTCGCCTGGTTCCAGCAATCTGTAAATTTCAGGGAAGAATTGCTGGAGGGGAAGTTCGCTCCCGTCCGCGCCGATTACTATTCGGGTCCACCGGGGAAGCCGCTGCGGCTGCTGCTTCAGGCACGAACAGATTTCCTGTCGATCTGGCGCGCCAGTGACTATACCGAAAAGGTCTCGCAGATCCGGATCCTCGGTCGGCAGATCATCGTCGTCAACTCGCCCGATCTGATCCGACAGGTCGTCGTCAAGCGGCACGAGAACTTCGAACGCAAGAGCCCACAGATGCGCCGGGCGCTCGAGTTTCTCCTCGGAGACGGGTTGTTCATTTCCGACGGCGACACCTGGAAACAGCGCCGTCCGCTGGTCGCCGATATCGTCCACGCCAAGAGAGTGCCGTCCTTCGGCCCTGTCATGGAGAAGACGACCAGCGAACTCGTCGAGCGCTGGAACGAGATGCCCGACGGAGCCGAGGTCAATGCGCTCCACGAAATGGCGGGCCTGACTGCCGAGATCATCGCGCGCAGCGTCTTCGGCAACCAGCTCGGCGACGACAGTGCGGCCGCCGTGACCGAGGGCTTTACCAGCTACCAGTCGTTGGTGGATTCCATCAACATCGGCTACTTCCTCGGCTTCGACGACGGCCTGCCCGTCCTGCGCACCCCGAGCCTGCGCCGCTCGGTCAAGCGCATCCACGGAACGATCGACAAGGTTGTGGAGGATCACCTTGCCGGCCGCGGCGACCACAATTCGATGGTCGAGCTGCTCATCCGACGACAGCAGCGAAATCCGGAGCTGAAACTCGACCTCGTCGCCTTGCGAAACGAGGCCGCGACCATCTTCATGGCCGGCCACGAGACGACGGCGGCGACACTGACATGGACCTGGTATCTACTTTCCAAGGCAGGCTGGATCGAGAAAGCCGTTCATGACGAGATCGCCAGGGTCTGCGGCGAGAGAACGCCGACGATCGACGACGTGCCGCAGCTCGAATGGTGCCGCGCCGTCATCGAGGAAACGCTGCGCCTCTACCCGCCGGTTCCGATCCTGGCGCGGCAGACCCGCGAGGCGGACATGATCGGCGATGTTGCCGCCGAGCCGGGCTCGCTCGTCTTGATCGTGCCGTGGCTCCTGCACCGTACGGAGAGCCTCTTCCAGGATCCACACCATTTCCACCCAGAGCGGTTCACCGAAGGCCGTCGCCCGACGCCTTACAGCTTCATCCCCTTCGCCAGCGGCCCGCGCGTCTGCCCGGGCCTGCATTTCGGCCTGACGGAAGCGATCCTCTGCCTGGCGATCATTGCTCAACAATACCGGGTGCGCCTGCGCGAACACCACGCGGTCGAGCCGATCTGCCGGCTGACGCTCAGGCCGAAGGGCGGACTACCGGTGACCCTGCACAGACGGCAGAGACCATCCCATGACCGCTGAAGAACCACGCCAG
>NZ_JAEPRP010000206.1:0-10340 GCF_016652895.1 Ensifer sp. SSB1 | reverse complement strand
GAAGATTGCCAAACGAAAGGCCTGGAGCTTTACAAGCGAAGGCCGACCGACCTTCGCCGACGCCCTTTCGGGACGCGAGGGTTTCAATGCATTCCGACGCTATTGGGTGACGGATAATCTCTGGAACCTCGCGCATCTCGCCGGCCATTTCGGGATGAAACTGCTGCCAATGGACGCCTGCTCCAACCTTGGGGCAGCGCTCGGTCTTTTTGCCGTGCCTCGCTTCCACAAGGTGGCATCGCAGCGCGCGCGCGAGACGATCCGCGCACTGCGGCCCGATCTCGACGCGGCCGGGCAAGAGGCGCTCTTTCGCGAGAATTGCCGGTCACAGGGTCGGCTGATGACCGAATTCTCGGTCGTGAACCGGCTGCAAAACAACCGTGATCGGCTGACGTTGAACGGCCTCGACATCATCGGCGAAGTGGCCAAGACTGGGCCTGTGATCATCGTCGGCATGCACCTCGGCAACTGGGAAGTTGGCCCGACTGTGTTGCAGAGCATCAATGTGCGCCCCTATGCCTTCTATCTCCCGCCCAACGGCCGTGCCAAGGCCTGGATCGCCGAGCGCGTTCGCAGCAAAGCCGGATTGCGGTTTCTGCCGCCGGGCATGGAGGGGATCCGCCCGGCGATCAAGATCCTGAAGAACGGCGGCGTCGTCAGCATGTTCTGCGACGAAGGCTTTGGCGGCATGATCCGCGGGCCGTTCTTCGACCGCAAGCCACATCAGGAAGGCAATTTTGCGCTCGCCATTCGCCTAGCGCGCATGACGGGTGCCACGATCTGCCCCTGGTACGGTGTGCGCACCAAGGGATTCCGTTTCGAATGCCGGGCGCTGGAGCCCATCCGGCTACCGGCTTCCGATGACCCCAACGCCCGCCTCCTGGACGATATGCTGCTGTTGAACAACGCGATCGAGCCCATCGTTCATGCGCATCTCGACCAATGGTACTACCTCGACAACGCGCTTCGGCCGGAATGACGACCTCTTGGTTTTTCGCCGGCTTGGCTTCCATGATATGATCAACGCTTGATGCCTTCGGACCCCGGCCTATTTACCTTGGGCGGGGATCCGAGGTCCCCGCATTCCTGACCGATAAAACGGAAGGAGGAGTCCATGGGACTGAAGCATGCGGATATCACCGCCATCCTTGGCCCGGTCGACGAGACATTGATGGCCGAATTGCTTGCGACGGGCGCCACGGCGGGTGAACTCGCCGAAGCTATTGCCTGGGTCAACAACGACGAAGCGCTGATCGGTGAAGGCCGCCACCTGCCGGCCGGCCGCGTTGCGGCATTGATCGATATCCTGACGCCGGACAATGACGAGGAACGGGACTTCGCGACGTAGCCGAACAGGCAGCAAGGCGTGCGAAGGTTTTCGATTGCAGGCAAGGCTGCCCCCTCGCTCGGCGGGCGGCGGGAGCATGAGGCCACGTGTTTTGTGTTGAGGGAGATCCACAATGGCAGCCAAGGAAGTCAAGTTCAGTAGCGATGCCCGCGATCGTATGCTGCGTGGTGTCGACATCCTCGCCGACGCCGTAAAGGTGACGCTCGGTCCAAAAGGTCGGAACGTCGTGATCGACAAGGCCTTCGGTGCACCACGCGTCACCAAGGACGGCGTATCGGTTGCCAAGGAGATCGAACTCGAAGACAAATTCGAGAATATGGGCGCGCAGATGCTGCGGGAGGTCGCGTCGCGCACCAGCGACGTCGCAGGCGACGGAACGACGACGGCCACCGTGCTTGCTCAAGCCATTGTCCGGGAAGGCATCAAGGCGATCGCTTCGGGCATGAACCCGATGGACCTCAAGCGGGGCATCGACCTCGCCGTCGAGGCGATCGTCGCGCAGCTGAAAACCCATGCCCGAAAGATCTCCAACAACGAGGAAATCGCGCAGGTCGGCACGATCTCGGCCAACGGCGACAGGGAAATAGGCAGCTATCTGGCACAGGCGATGGAGCGTGTCGGCAACGAGGGCGTGATCACCGTCGAGGAAGCCAAGACCGCCCAGATCGAACTCGAAATCGTCGAGGGGATGCAGTTCGACCGCGGCTATCTCTCCCCCTACTTCATCACCGACCAGGAAAAGATGCGCGTCGAGTTCGAAGACCCGTATATTCTCATTCACGAGAAGAAACTCTCCAACCTTCAGGCGATGATCCCGATCCTCGAATCGGTGATCCAGGCGAGCCGACCCTTGCTGATCATCGCCGAGGATGTGGAGGGCGAAGCGCTTGCCACGCTCGTCGTCAACAAACTGCGCGGCGGCCTGAAGATCGCCGCGGTGAAGGCGCCAGGCTTTGGCGACAGGCGCAAGGCGATCCTTGAGGACATTGCCATCCTCACGGGCGGTACGGTCATCTCCGACGATCTCGGCATCAAGCTCGAGAACGTGACGCTCGACACGCTCGGCCGCGCCAAGCGGGTCATGGTCGAGAAGGAGAACACGACGATCGTCGACGGCGCCGGAGCGAGAGCGGATATCGGCGGACGTGTCAGCCAGATCAAGGCGCAGATCGAAGAAACGACCTCCGACTATGATCGCGAAAAGCTGCAGGAGCGGCTCGCCAAGCTTGCCGGCGGCGTCGCGGTGATCCGCGTCGGCGGGTCGACCGAAGTGGAGGTGAAGGAAAAAAAGGACCGCGTCGACGACGCGCTGCATGCAACGCGCGCCGCCGTGGAGGAAGGCATTCTGCCAGGCGGTGGCGTCGCCTTGCTCAGGGTCGTCCATGCGCTCGACGGGCTCAAGGCTGCCAACGACGATCAGCGCGTCGGCGTAGAGATCGTGCGGCGAGCAGTCGAGATGCCCGTGCGTCAGATTGCAGAGAACGCCGGCGCCGAAGGCTCTGTCATCGTCGGGAAGCTAAGGGAGAACAATGATTTCGCCCACGGTTGGAACGCCCAGACCGGCGAATATGGCGATCTCTTCCGCATGGGTGTTATCGACCCGGCCAAGGTGGTGCGCGCGGCGCTTCAGGATGCGGCCTCCGTGGCCGGCCTGCTGGTGACGACCGAGGCTATGGTCGCCGAGAAACCGAAGAAGAACGGCCCCACGCCGCCGCCCGGCCCCGGCATGGATTTCTGACGCGCTCGGTACGCTCAGGAAGACGGATGCCGGTGACGCGCCACCTCGGCGATCGACAGTTCGGCGATCGACAGGAGTTCAACCTCGTTGGCGCCGTCCTGCGCCTGCACCGTCATGCCCTGGAGGATCGCGCCGACGAAGCGTGCAAGCCCGGCAAGGTCCGTGTCGGCACGCAATTCTCCGTCGACGACACCCTGCCTGAAGCGGCCCTCCAGCAGCGTCAGGGTCTCGCTGCGCAAGGCGGACACATGCTGTGCGATCGCTTGGTTCTCGACGGCGCAGGTCAGCACCGCGGTTGAGATCATGCAGCCCTTCGGCCTGCCGGGAACCGTGAACTCGTGCGCAGAGGCGCGCAGCATCTTGCCGATCACCTCTACCACATGTCCTTCGCTGGCGAGATTGCGGCCCGCCGCCGCGCCCGCCTCCCGCCGATACTGTTCAAGCGCCTCGCGATAGAGATCTGCCTTCGAGGTGAAGGCGGCGTAGAGGCTTTGCGGCGTAATCCCCATGGCGGCTGTGAGATCGGAGATCGAGGCCCCCTCATAGCCGAGTCGCCAGAAGGTATCGCCGGCTGCAGCCAGAGCCACGTCGCGGTCGAAGGCGCGCGGCCGTCCCCGGCGGCGAACGGATGATTCTGCGGATTCATTATTTTTCACAATGGTCACTCTAGAATTCCCTCGCAACCTGACGTATTCAGGAATGGTCATTGTGATTATAGAGGGATTTGTCCGATGAGTCTCCACCTGAAAGAAGCTGCGCTCCTCGCCTTGCTGCTTGCCTCCCCTGCACTGGCCGAAGATCAGAACGCATCTCTCGGCGCACGGCTCGACCCGGTGATCGACCAAGCGATCGCCGACAAACGCATCGTCGGGGCCGTGATCCTGGTCGCCCGCGACGGCGAACTCGTCTATGCCCGCGCTGCGGGCCTCGCCGACCGGGAGGCTGGCCGCGCGATGAAGGAGGACGACATCTTCCGCTTTGCCTCGGTCACGAAACCCTTCGTGACGGCGGCGGCCATGCGGCTTGTCGAAGAGGGCCGGATCACGCTTGACGATCCGGTCAGCAAGTGGCTCTCGGACTTCAAGCCGACCTTTGACGGCAAGCCGGCGACGATCCTTGTCCGCCACCTGCTCAACCATACGGCGGGGCTAGAATACGGCTTCTTCCAGCCACCCGGCGGCCTCTATGCCAAGGCCGGCGTCTCCGACGGTCTCGATCTCACGAACATCTCGCTCGACGAGAACCTGAAGCGTCTCGCCAGCGTCCCGCTCGCATCCGAACCGGGCAAGACCTTTCGCTATTCGCTGGCGATCGACGTGCTTGGCAGCGTCATCGAGAAAGCGACCGGCAAGACGCTCGACAAGGCCGTCAACGAACTCGTTGTCGCCCCGCTTTCCCTCGCCGACGCCGGCTTCTCGTCGAAGCCATCGGAGCGACTGACCGCCGCCTATTTCGATGCGTCCCCTGCTCCGAAGCGCATGGAAGGAAGTGTCGCGGTGCCGATCGGGGAAGGCAAGCTGACGTTCTCGCCGGGCCGTATCCTCGACGCCAAGCAATTCCCCTCGGGTGGGGCCGGCATGGCCGGTACGGCCAAGGATGTGCTGACGTTCCTCGAAGCCATCCGCAAGGGCGGCAGCCCTATCCTGTCGGCAGAGACCGTGAAGAAGATGACGCAGGACCAGACCGGTGCGGAGGCTCAGACGCAGGGTCCCGGTTGGGGCTTCGGCTATGGCTGGGCCGTGCTTGTCGATCCCAAGGCCGGCGCCACACCGCAATCGAAAGGCACCATTCAGTGGGGCGGCGCCTATGGGCACAACTGGTTCGTCGATCCGGTCGAGAAGATCACCGTCGTCGCCATGACGAATACCACCTTCGAAGGCATGTGGGGGCCATTCACCCGTGATGTTCGCGACGCAGTCTACGGCAAACGCTGAACAGATCGACCGCATCAAAAGAAAAGCCCGGCGAGACGATCGCCGGGCTTTGTTTTTCATCGGGTCCGTTCGACCTTAGTCCTTCTTCTGCGGGATCGGGCGGAGCGCCAGTTCACGCAGTTGGGCCGGCGTCGCTTCGGACGGCGCGCCCATCAGCAGATCGACGGCCTGCTGGTTCATCGGGAAGATCGAGATCTCGCGCAGGTTCTTGGCGCCGACGAGCAGCATGACGATACGGTCGATGCCGAAGGCCATGCCACCGTGCGGCGGTGCGCCGTACTGGAATGCCCGGTAGAGGCCGCCGAACTGGTCTTCGACCTCCTGCTGCGACTTGCCGGTCAGCTCAAACGCCTTGACCATCACTTCCGGCAGCTGGTTACGGATCGAGCCCGAGGCGATCTCAAAGCCGTTGCAGACCATGTCGTACTGGTAGGCCTTGATCGACAACGGATCTTCGCCGTTGAGCGCTTCCAGGCCGCCCTGCGGCATCGAGAAGGGGTTGTGGGCGAAGTCGATCTTCTTTTCGTCTTCCAGCCATTCGTAGAACGGGAAGTCGACGATCCAGCAGAATTCGTAGCGGTCGCGGTCGACGAGGTTCAGTTCCTCGCCGGCGCGGGTGCGGGCTTCGCCGGCAAACTTGTAGAACTTCGCGGGGTCGCCGGCGACGAAGAAGCAGGCGTCGCCGTCGTCGAGGCCGAGCTGCGTGCGGATCGCATCCGTGCGCTCTTCGCCGATGTTCTTAGCGAGCGGACCGGCGCCTTCGAGCTTTTCACCTTCCTTGCGCCAGAAGATGTAACCGAGGCCCGGCTGGCCCTGGCTCTGCGCCCAGGCGTTCATGCGGTCGCAGAAGGCGCGCGAGCCACCGGTCTTGGCCGGGATCGCCCAGACTTCGACCTTCGGGTTCGACGCGATCATGTTCGCGAAGACCTTGAAGCCGGAGCCGGCGAAGTGCTCGGTGACGGCCTGCATCTCGATCGGGTTGCGCAGGTCCGGCTTGTCGGAGCCATACTTGCGGATCGCCGTGTCATAGGGGATGCGCGGGAATTTCTCGGTCACCGGCTTGCCATCGGCAAACTCGACGAAGATGTCTCGGATGACCGGTTCCATGGTCGACCAGACGTCTTCCTGCTCGACGAAGCTCATTTCCAGGTCGAGCTGGTAGAACTCGCCCGGCAGGCGGTCGGCGCGCGGATCTTCGTCGCGGAAGCACGGTGCGATCTGGAAGTAGCGGTCGAAGCCGGCAACCATCAGGAGCTGCTTGTACTGCTGCGGCGCCTGCGGCAGGGCGTAGAAGCTGCCCGGATGGATGCGCGAAGGAACCAGGAAGTCGCGCGCGCCTTCCGGCGACGAGGCCGTCAGGATCGGGGTCGTGTATTCGGTGAAGCCGACATCGCCCATATGGCGGCGCATCGACGAGATGATCTGGGTGCGCTTGACGATGTTCTTGTGCAGCGTGTCGCGGCGCAGATCGAGGAAACGGTACTTGAGGCGCACGTCTTCCGGATAGTCGGGCTCGCCGAAGACCGGCAACGGCAGTTCCTTGGCGGCCGAGAGAACTTCGATCTCCTGGGCGTAGAGCTCGATCTCGCCGGTCGGCATGCCCTTGTTGACGGTGTCGTCGGTACGCGCCTTGACGATACCGTCGATGCGGATAACCCACTCGCCGCGAACGGTTTCCGCGACCTTGAAGGCCGGGCTGTCCGGATCGGCAACGACCTGGGTCAGGCCGTAGTGGTCACGCAGGTCGATGAAGAGTACGCCGCCATGGTCGCGTACGCGATGGACCCAGCCGGAAAGGCGAACGGTGGAGCCGACGTCCGACTTGCGGAGGGCGGCACAGGTGTGGCTGCGGTAACGATGCATCGTCTTATCCCGGAATTGCAAAGAGCCGCGCAGGCTCGCTGGAACGGCGCGCGGCAACATGGTCAAAATCGGGCGGAAAAGCGCATGATGCGCAGCCTTTGTCAAGCCGCGCGACCGCTGCCGCCCCCGATGAAGGTGCGTTGTAAACGAAGGAAACGGCCAGTCCAAGGCCGCTTGTGGCAGGAGCAAGCCGAAATGCCGCGAAAAGAACGGCAATCGTCACAATTCGGGACTGTCCGGCGGCAGAATGCGGGGCTACACATTTGAAGGCCCGCATTGATCCCCGAGTCGCGGCCGATTTCCGGATGTCGCCTGCCCCATGTCTCAGATTCGCCCGCTCATCCCCCTTCTCGCTACTGCAGGCATCCTCATCGGCGGCAATGGCCTGCAGGGCACCTTCATCTCGCTTCGCGCACTGGAAGAGGGCTTTTCGACATCGCTGATCGGCGTGATCGGCGCCGGATACAACATCGGCTTCGCGCTCGGCTGCGTCTATGTCACGCGCATCCTGCGATCGATCGGTCACATCCGCACCTTCTCGGCCATGGCGGCGATCGCTTCGGCCGCGGCCATTTCGATGGTGCTCGTCATCAATCCATTGATGTGGTTCCTGATGCGGCTGCTCGCCGGCATCTGTTTTGCCTGCCTGTTTGCGACCGTCGAAAGCTGGCTCAACGCCAGCGTCACCAATGCCAACCGGGCGCGCACGCTTTCCGTCTATCGCCTCGTCGATCTCGGTTCGGTGACGGCGGCGCAATATGTCATTCCCGGCATCGGTCTCGAAGGCTTCGAACTCTTCGCCATCATCTCCATGGCGCTGACGCTGTCGCTCGTGCCGATCTCCTTTGCCGACCGATCAAGCCCGGTCGCGCCGGAAGCGATCCGTTTCGACGTCAAGGCGCTCTGGAACATCTCGCCGCTCGCGACCGTCGGCTGCATCGTCGTCGGCCTGACCAACGCGGCCTTCCGCTCGCTTGGCCCGATCTATGCGCAAGGGATCGGCCTGTCGGTGACGGCCATCGCCACCTTCATGAGCGCCGGCATCATCGGTGGCGTCGTGCTGCAATACCCGCTCGGTCATTACTCCGACCGGCTCGACCGTCGGCTGATCATCCTGATCGCCACCTTCGGCTCGTTGCTCGCCGGCCTGTTCCTCGCCTTCGGCGCCGGCAACGACGAGTGGCTGAACTTTGCCGGCATCTTCCTCTTCGGCGCCTTTGCGATGCCGCTCTATTCGCTCTGTTCGGCGCATGCCAACGACCACGCAGCAGAGGGTCAGCACGCGCTGGTGTCCGCCGGCATGCTGTTCTTCTGGTCTCTTGGCGCCATCATCGGGCCGCTGTTTGCATCCTTCCTGCTCGAGATCTTCGGACCGCAGGCGCTGTTCATCTATACCGCGGCCATCCTCTTCCTGTTCATGCTCTACACCCTGCAGCGCATGACGGCGCGCGCGCCGGTGCCCGCACAGGAGCGCGCGATGCCGTTCCGCAATCTTCTGCGCACCTCGTCCTTCTTCAACAAGCTTGCGGCCAGCAACAACCACAAGCGCAAGGACGGTTGACCCCGACCTGCGGCAAGATGCGCGCTGTTGAAAGAATTGCTGAATTCGACAATCAGGTTTAGAACCTGCAGCCACGCAACCAGTGCCGAGACCGCCGACATGCCTGTCATCAATCGCCGTACCTTTCTTCAAGGCTCTGCCGCGCTGGGAGGTGCCTTTGCGCTCGGCGCCGGCATGGCGGCGCGTGCGGGCACCGCGCCTGATCCGCAGCTTCTCACGGCGCAGCTGATCGACGCGAAGATCGCCAGCGAAGGCGTGACACCGAAAGTGATGACCTACGGACTGGGTGAGGCCGAAAACAGCGGCATGCCACCAGTCCTGCGCATGCGCAAAGGCGAGCCCTATGCCGCGCGCCTCATCAACCGGCTGGACGAACCGACGACGGTGCACTGGCACGGGCTCAGGATCGCCAACGCCATGGACGGGGTGCCCGAGTTGACGCAGCCCTATGTCTATCCGGGCGATCCTTTCGACTACGTGTTCACGCCGCCCGACGCCGGCACCTTCTGGTACCATCCCCACTGCAACACGCTGACCCAGATGGGCGCCGGGATGACCGGCGTGATTGTCGTCGAGAACCCTGAGGATCCGGTGTTCGACGCCGAAATCGTGCTCAACCTGCGCGACTGGCGGCTTGGCACAGGCGGCGCCCTCATCGATCCCTTCAAGCCGCGCGATGCGGCACGCGGCGGCACCTACGGCACGGTGCGTACCGCCAACTGGCAGCAGGAACCGACCTACGACGCGCCCGCCGGCGGCCTGGTACGCGTGCGCATCGCCGCAACCGATGTCACCCGCATCTATACGATCGGCCTCGACGGCGCGCCGGCAACGGTGATCGCGCTCGACGGCAATCCGGTCGACAAGCCGTTTGCGCTCGACCGCTACGATTTCGGCCCGGGCCAACGCGTCGATCTTGTCGTGCGCATGCCCGATGGCGAGGGCCAGACGGTTGCGCTCGGCAATTTCCGGGGTTCGCATCCCTGGACGATCGCGCGCTTCCGGGCGACCGGCGCTTCGTTCAAACGTGATCTCAGGGATGTCGCCCCCCTGCCCGCCAACCCGGTCGCCGAAGCGGACCTCTCCACCGCAATCCGCGTGCCGATCGAGCTGACGGCGACCGCCGAACACAAGGCCGCGCCCTCGATCTGCGGCTCGCTCGGCTATACGTTCTGGGCGATCAACAAGGTGCCGTGGCCAGGCGACACTCCCGACCCGATCGCGCCGATCGAGGAAATGAAGCTCGGCAAGAGCTATGTGCTGCAGGTCGCCAACCGGACGCCGCACGCCCACCCGATCCATCTGCACGGCTTGAGCTTCCGCATCCTCAACTCCAACAAGCGAACCTTCCTGCCGCCGCCGACCGACACGATCCTGCTTTTGCCCGACGAACAGGCGGAAGTGGCGCTGGTGGCAGACAATCCGGGCGATTGGGTCATCCATTGCCACATCATCGAGCACCAGAAGACCGGCATGACGGGTTATTTCAAGATCGTCTGAGAATTTCGATTGTGACAGATGCCGCGAAGGGTTACACGAAAATCCAAGCCGCATTTTTGCCACAGTGATTTAAATCTGATGATTGAAACAACCGCAGACCTTGAGGCCGCCTGCCAGCAGCTGGCCCGCTCAAATTATATTACGATTGATACCGAATTCCTGCGTGAGACGACCTTCTGGCCGGAGCTCTGCCTGATCCAGATGGCGAGCCCGGATCTTGCCGTCATCGTCGACCCGATGGCCAAAGGCATCGACCTCGCTCCATTCTTCGCGCTGATGGCCAATCCTGAGGTCATCAAGGTGTTCCATGCAGCGCGCCAAGATATCGAGATCATCTTCCATCTCGGCAACCTCATTCCACACCCGATCTTCGACACGCAGGTCGCGGCCATGGTT
>NZ_JAEPRP010000204.1:0-11972 GCF_016652895.1 Ensifer sp. SSB1 | reverse complement strand
CGCCTCGCCGATCAGTTGCCACACGTGCTTCCCCGAAATCCCGGTGGCGCGCTTCGTCCGCCGCGAGCAATTCGTGCGGGGCATGCTGAATCTTGCCGACGCCTTCATCGCCCCGAGCGCTTTTCTCGCCAATCGCTATGTCGAGTGGGGCATCGCCGCCGAGAAGATCTTTGTGATCGAAAACGGCATCGTCATGGGTGAAAAGACGCCTGCGCGTGAGTTGCCCGCACCGATCGCACGACGTAACCGATTTGCCTATTTCGGTCAGATGACCCCCTTCAAGGGGGTGCATGTGCTGATCGACGCTGTTTCGCGCGTACCCGAGGAGATCTGGGGAGACGATTCGACGCTGATGATCTTTGGCGGCAACCTCGAACGCCAGCCGACCGACTATCAGGACCGCGTCGCGAAACTGATCGAGGATGCCGGCCGCCGCGTCCGCTTCTACGGCGCCTACCAGAACCAGGACATGCCGCGACTAATGCGCTCGGTTGATTGGGTGGTGATGCCGTCGGTCTGGTGGGAGAACTCCCCGGTCGTCATTCAGGAAGCCCTGCATCACGGCCGACCGATCCTGTGTTCAGATATCGGCGGCATGGCCGAGAAAGTTCGCGACCGCCTGGACGGCTACCATTTCCGGGCCGGCAGCGCACAAGACCTTGCCGATCGGCTTATAGACGTGCTGAGTACGCCGCGATCCTGGGACAACCTCCGGGCAACCCTCAGGCGCCCGATGAGCCATGTCGACTGTGGCCGCGAGCATGTCGCGCTCTACCGAAAACTGCTCAAGGCAGAGCAGCCGGCTCACGCCAGCGCCGCGGTAGCCTGAACCAAAACGCGCGTCCTCCGTTACTCATCTTGTGTTTGCAGGCGACGAGCTTCCGGCTTCCGATCCGGGAATTCTGTTGCCCTTTAAACAATGCAATAGCCTAGTTTCCTAAAGCTAAGCATGAACAAGGCTCCGGGAATGGAATTAATCGCCGCTGGACCCCCACCACCGATGAAAGTGATGGACCGGCCCCCGCCCCTGCCCGATTTTCAAAGCGGCGCCGGCAACAAGCGCCTCATGCAGATAGGTCTTGGCGGCCACCACCGCGTCTTCAAGCGTCTGCTGGCGAGCAAGACCAGCGGCAATTGCGGCTGACAGCGTGCAGCCGGTGCCATGATCGTTCCTCGTCTCGACCCGCGGACGCACCAAGCGCAACGGTGTATCCCCACTAAAGAGGATATCCACCGCCTCGTCGCCCTTCGCATGTCCGCCTTTCATCAGCACTGCACGCGCACCATACTTCAGAAGCATCTCCGCCTGACGCGCCATTTCCGCCTCGTTCTCCGCAATCGCGCGTCCTGTCAACAACGCCGCTTCGGGCAAGTTCGGCGTCACGATGAGGCCAAGCGGCAGCAACTCCTCCTTGAGCGTCGCGATCGCATCCGCGCGCAACAAGACGTCACCGGAAGTGGCAATCATCACCGGATCGATGACTGCCATCTGTTGATAGCGCTTCAGGCCGGATGCGATCGCGGCAATGGTCTCCTGGCGGGACACCATCCCGATTTTCACTGCACCAACGGCGAGATCTGAAAACACGGCGTCCAACTGCGCAGCAACGACGGCCGGAGAGATATCCTCGACAGCCGTGACACCCCGGGTGTTCTGCGCCGTGACAGCGGTAATCACGCTGGCTCCATAGACGCCAAGCGCCGAAAACGTCTTAAGATCCGCCTGGACGCCGGCGCCACCACCTGAATCCGAGCCTGCGATGGTAACGGCGATAGCGGTCATGGCTGGTTCCACCTGGGAGCAGAGGTACCCTCAAGATGCCGGGTGCTTCCAAGTATCAGCGAGGAAACCGAATGATCAAGACCAGGCATCGGTTGGCTCGTCTCTCGGAATCCTACCTCGCAATATTCCACACTCTGTGCAGGCACCAACGATCTCCCAAAAACAAATGACGGAGATCCAAATGAACGGCGGAGACGCGGCTGATGTGCCAGATAGGCCCTTGCCGTTCCTCCGCCGGTATGATCCGGATCAGGTTCAAGGGTCTGGCTCGCCGCCGTCTCAGCACCGTCAGGTGCGCCCCTCGGCAACGGAGGAAGCTAGGGGAGCGCGGGAGGTGATGTCAACTATTGGCGATCAACATTGCATCACCGTGTTCCCCACCACGTCCGCAGCTGCCACAAGTATGGTCAGCGGCGCTGCCGCAAAGTCGCTCCAATGCGACACTAAGACGGTTCAGCGTGAATCTCGATCGCGTCGTTGCCTTTGATTTAGGCTCTTGGTTTGGAAAAGCGGACACCGGCGCCGCCACCGTTTTCTGGGATGAACTCTATACCAGCTTTCTCAAAAGCCGATCGGACGACGTCGATGGTCGCCTCTCGAAGCCGCTCGCCGCGCTCTAGTCTAGCGATTGTATCGGGCGACACGCCGGCATTTTTCGCTAGATCCCGTGTGCCCCAACCCAGCGCTGCGCGCGCCATCTTACATTGAATCGGCATCATTTCGTAACACCGATACGATTTTCTATTGAAGTGCACTGCATTACTCGTTATCGTATCCCTGTTACGAGTTCCACGCCGTTTCTGGTATGAGGTACCACAAGCGGCCTAGACCCAAATCTAGCTTTAGAGAGCTTGGATCATGGCTGATTCTGAGAATAGCAGAACTATGCCTGCAATTATGCGTGGAAAAGAAAATCCGCAGGGCGGCGCTGCAGAAAATATGCCCCGTCTGATCGACCGCAGAAACCTGCTTCCTGTTGCTTCACGCGTGTTAAACGCGCAGGTCGCGGAAGTCGGCGGTCAGCGACGAGCGAGCGGGCCCACGCCTGTAAGGGAAATGTGGCCCCGGTGGTACGCTTGCCATCAACAGCGGGTGCGAGCGACGCGCCTTAGGCAAAAGGTCGAAGCGGAAATGCTGGAAATCGCGGGTGGCTTTCCGGTGGTCGAGCTGAAGCTTGCTGGAAACGATCCGCCCATCGTCGTCCAGTCCTTGCCCGGCATTAATCGACTGGCTAATCAACTGGACGCGGAGCGGCTGTCCGAGGCACGAGCCGAACTTCGTCGACGCAGGAAGCAATGGAAAGACGCCGACCAGCGATTGGGATACAGTGCGGCGGTCGCTCTGGAACAGGAGCTCGCGGAGCAAGCAGGGATATCCGGACGGGTTATGTGGATCACACGCCCCTCTTCGCTGACAGAAGTTACCGCAAAGCTTCATTGCTTAATCGTTATGCACGATCCCGACCTGAAGCTCGAAGATCCGCCCTGGCCAGAACTTCGGACGATGCTGAAGGATCTTGTTCGACTTGGAGAACGCACCTGAAGCGGCTGGAAGACGTTATGGAGTTGTTACGGCGGCAGATGAAACACACTCGAGGGCACGTTCCTCAACACGGTCGCCAACCACCAAATCAACCGCTTCCGTCAGAATGATGAAAGCTGCTGGCGATCAACAACGAAGCTGTCAGACGGAATTTTCACTCAATCTTGGAGAGCAACCTGAATGGGCCTTGCGTATCCTGGCGAAACAGCAAATGTCCGGGACATAATGAACTTGGCGGCGCAGTACAAAGACGCTGCCGTGGAGCTTGGTCAGGGGCTATCTAAACTCCACCGCATCCCACAACGTCTTCTCGCTCTGCATTCGATCGAACTCTATCTAAACGCTCTTCTGCTTTCCAAAGGCCTCGACCATAAGGCGATTCGCGATTTTGAGCACGATCTTGGCGAGCGGACAAGAATAGCAGTAGAAGCGGGGCTCGTTCTGCGCAAACGGACGGCGGCGCACTTGGCAACTCTTTCCGCAAGCAGAGAGTATCTCATAATCAGGTATGGCCCAGAGCTATCGGCAACCCTCTCGCAGATTAACCGAGTTATGGCGACTCTTGATGAACTCTCGCAGAAGGTGCGAAGAATGTTGAGGGCTAAGTCTTGAGCGACCAGTTCGTTGTCTATTGCCCTTGACTGATAAACTGATACGAGCCAGTTACGTTCAGGTCGCGTCAATGATCATCGATGCGGAACTGTAAGGATTTAGAAGTGGACGGACTCGCCTTGATAGAACCTTCAGCTTCGACCTATAACCGCGCATCTCAATCTGGTTCTGACTACCGAATATTTTGACGCGATTACTTGGCAACGCTCGGGTCATTAGCGGCCTCGCACAATAGCTTCGAAAATAACATTTCTACCCCAGTTCGTTGCGGATCGCCCGCATGAACACCTTGGCACCGATGCCGATCAGATCGTCGGGAAAGTCATAATCGGGATTGTGCAAGCGCGCATGGTTTTCGCCGGCGCCGAGGAAGAACATCGCCGCTGGCGCCACCCGCCCGAAAAGGCCGAAATCCTCCGACCCCTTCATCGGCAGCACGCCCGCGCCCTTGTCATGGCTGACGCCCTCCTCGTCCATGGCCCGCTCGAGCGCGGTGACAGCAGCTTCCGCATTGCTGCACTGGTGGAACACGTCCTCGTAGCCGATCGCAACCTTCAGCCCCGCAGCACCGGCCTCCTTGGCGATCAGCGCCTCGGCGCGGGCCACGAGACCGGCCATGCGTTCGTCGGTCAGTGTCCTAAGCGTCGCCCAGATCTCGGCATGGCCGGGGCTGATGCCGAAGGCCGCCTCGCCGAGCCGCGCATGCGTCACCGTGACAAGCGTATAGGTCTCGTCGAGCGGCCCGTTGTTACCGAGCGCCGTCAGGCCGGCAAGCAGCGAAGCAACAGCAAAGGTCGGCGCAATCCCGTCCTCCGGCGTCGAGGCATGCGCCGTCTTGCCGGACAGCGAAATCCGCATGCCGCGCGAGGCGCAGTTGACCGGTCCGCCGCGCAGCGCCGCATGGCCGAAGCTTAATCCCGGAAAATTGTGCAGCGAAAAGACGAGATCCGGCTTGATCGTCGAAAATTTTGGATCGGCGAGCACGGCCGCCGCCCCCGCGCCGTTTTCCTCGGCCGGCTGGAACATCAGGATCGCCCGGCCCCTCACCGGGCGTTCGCGCCCGAGCCCCTTGGCCAGCGCCATCAGGATCGTCATGTGCCCGTCATGGCCGCAAAGATGCCCCTTGCCGTTGATTTGAGAGCGATGCGCGATCTCGGAAATCTCCTCGATCGGCAGCCCGTCGAGCTCGGCCCGCACCATGACGGTCGGGCCCGGCTCGCGGCCTTCATAGATTGCCGCCACCCCATGCCCGCCAAGGCCTGATATCACCGCATCCGGCCTCGTCTCGGCCAACGCCGTCACGATCGTTTCCGCCGTCTCCCGCTCCTCGCCCGAAACCTCCGGCCGCCGGTGCAGGTCGCGCCGAAAGGCAGTGAGTGCCTCGAGTTCACGGTCGACAAGAAACATAGCGGCACTCCATCTCAAAACTCCACGATCTCGTCCGAGCACTCTAGTGATTTATGGCGTTGGACAATGGGCCACCCTTCAGTCGAATGTCCAAAGCACCACCGCGGTAAGGCTACTCCCTACGGTCCAAGTTATCGTCCGATAAGCGACGCAACACAGGGTCGACGCACGCCGTGACCGTGTTCTCAATCGCGAAAGCTCTTTCACTTGAGAGACAACCCTTGCCTCCTGGTTTGCCGCAAAGACTCTGCCTGCTTGAGTGCAAGGGCCGTTCGCTCGTGGGCGGCGACTTGTTGTATCGTTCGCAAGGCACTCCAAGCCGTCCGCAAATCTGCCTTTTGAGCTTCAGTCATCCGGGATGCTACCTGGTTGAAGAGCTCTCCTTTGGCGTCTTTCGCCGCGATACCGAGAAAGGCGCGCTCACCAAACCGCTCGCTCACGGCCTTGGAGAACCGCTCAAGCTCGGCGCGCACGTTACTATCGCTATGCACGCCCTGGAGGGCGGTTTGCCCGTCACTGCGGCCAATCGCGTCTCGTGCTTGCATGAGCGCCTGCATCGCGCGTGACGACAGTGCCGGAATTTCGATGGCCAACTTCGTTCGCAGGGTCCGCTCTTCCGCTTGGTGTTTCCGTTCCGCCTGATGACGCAGCCTGAGATAGCATTCGAGGTCCCGTGAAAGTGCGCCCGCGTTAGCCAGAGCGCGTTCGCGGTCCTTTTTGTCCGACCGCCAAGCCAGCATTCCGCCTAATCCTCTAAGCGCACCGAATGTCTGGGGACTGACAGCAATCTTGGCGAGAGTAGAACTGGCAGCGCCTGCGTTCTTGAGCATAGCTTCGAAATCAATTGCGCGGAATGCCCTTTGCGGATCAGCGTACACTAGCTGAAAGCGAGAGCCCACTTCCTCCCATTGCTTCTTTAGAGTTGGGTCGATTGCAAGCCTCTCCTCAATTGCTTCTGCAAAAGTTTTAGGGAAACTCTTGATACCCGCAAGCATCGGAGTTTTGTCTTCGCCAGTACTCGATTGCCCCATTCGCGCGGAGGTCGTGCCGAGCCGAATGCTCTGGCCGACGGCCGCCAGCCTCTGAACAAGATCGCTGAGACGCTGCTTTTGCCTGACAGTCCAATCGATGCGGTCACGAACCAGGGTGCGTGCTACAGCCAGCAGATGCAGGCCCCGAGACTCGGAGAAACGAAGCGCATGCCTGTAGAGGGAACGATCTGTGTAGTCGAGCGTCGATTCCTTTGCGTTTGCGCGCGACAAAACTGAAACCAACCCGCCCGCTTTTTCGAAGGACCGCGCTCCATAGTAGATCGCTAGTTCTTCGCGATGCCGCGTCATACCAACGTAGGCGAGGTGGCGATCGAGTGATATTGAGGCCAGCATCTTTACGCTATCGACGGTGGTACCCTGGCTCTTGTGTATCGTTGTAGCGTAACCAAGATCTATATTTGGGTAGGTTCGGCTTTCAACTGTTATAGAGCGGCGGTGCTCTCGCTCCCCGACCTCGACAACAATGCGATTGGTGCCCGCCTCGAGCACCCGACCAATCATACCATTCTTGACGTCTAACATTCGGTCGTTTTTCAGGAAGACGATCTGGTCGCCAGGCGCAAAGTGCCGCACTCCCTCTTCCGCGGCATACGGAGACCCCTCGCCGACAATGCCGCGCTCAACCAATTTCGCTCGCGCCTTCTCGTTCAATATTCGAACGTCGCGGCGCAAATGCGCAAGGATCAATGTGGTTTTTGCGGGATCGTAGTCGCTATCCCAATCGGTGATCAGTCTTTCTACGGCTTCGGCTTTCAGCCCGGTGCTGATGATCCTGCCCTGGTTTTCGTAGGCGCTGACCGCGTCCGAGACTTGTCCGCGAGCCAGGGCCAGTGATGCGGTCTGCATCCAGTTTTTACGTTGGCGGTATATAGTTTCTAGTTCCGAGTAGCCGATCCGCTCTACAACGGCGCGGAAGGGTGCACCCGCCTCGATCGGCTGGAGCTGATCCGGATCGCCAACCAAGACGAGCTTTGCTCCGTTCCTAGCGACGGTCTCAATCAGAGACGCCATTTGCCGCGAAGAGACCATTCCGGCCTCATCAAGAATGAAAACTGTCTTGTCATCGAGAGAGTCCCGTCCCTTCGCCCAGCGCCGCTCCCAAGAAGAAAGTGTTGCAGAGTAGATGCCTGCTTCCTTCTCCAATCCCTCTGAAGCCTTGCCCGCGAGTGCGCCACCAACCACTTGATACCCGGCTGCCTCCCAAATTTCCCGGGCGACTTTCATCATCGTCGTCTTGCCGGCGCCAGCGCGACCGACAATTGCAGCAATCCGGGCCTCACCGGTGACATAGGCGACCGCAGCCTGTTGCTCTTCGGACAGGTGCGAATGGCGTGCGAACATCGATCGCGCCAGCTCTTCGCGAACGCCGTGCGTTGTTCGATGTGCCAGCCAAGCAGCGCACTTGGCCATTTCAGCTTCAAGCCGGATCAGTTTCCTTGTCGTGTATTTGGCCAGTACGCGGGCACCGCTTCGAAAGTCAATTCGCTCACCTTCGATACGCAAGGCCTCGGGGCTTTGAAGGATGCGCGCCAGGATTTGCGTAAACAGCGTCTCATCGTCGATGTAGCGATGAAGCACCTTGGCGACATCACGTTCGTCAAAAACACTCTTCTGGCTGGCAATGAGCTCAAGCACTATTTCCGGCCGACGATGAATGCGGCGGGCGTTCTTTGCGCGCCGCTCTGCTTGCAACTCAATCGACTTCGGTTTTAAGAAGCCCGATGTCTCTTCGCTTTCTATTCTTCGCTCAATTGCCTTTGTTTGAGCGCTGAAGCGGATGATCGGCTCAAGATCGATACCCTGTCGCTCGAAGGATCTCCCATCGATCCGAACGTCGAGGCCGGCGAGCGCTAAATGGCGATTTTGGCAGGCGAACCAACCGTCACGGAAGGCATTGAATTCCGCGAGCCCGCCTACCCAATTTCGGTACACAATTCTGCCGTCGGAGTTGCGCCGCGGCGTTCCGTCGGGCGAGACAACCTTGACCTTCTTTGATCCGAAACCTTTCAGGGTAAGCGGCCGGAGAGTCGTCATAAGATGAGCATGAGGATTTCCGGGAGTATCGTGGTACACCCAGTCCCCGACCATGCCCTTTGCCAGCACATGGTCCTGGACGAACTCGCGCACCAACGCAATGTTCTGATCAGTCGTAAGCTCTATTGGAAGAGCGAGTGTAACATCCTTCGCAAGCCGCGCGTCCAGTCTCTCTTCAAAATTCTCGACGCGGTTCCAAAATGCCTCCGATGCACGCGCCGCCGAAGGATCAGCGGCTATCAGCCGCAACCATTGCGGCGCATCACTGGGAATGGCGAACTCTTCGTGCAACAGATCATGCCTCTCAGAATAGTCCACAGAAGTGTCTTCGCGTTCAAAGTACATCTTTACGCGATGCTTGTATGCTGCAGAAATTAAAGCGCTGCGTCCCTGCCCGCGACTAATAACGCTAACGTCGAAATGAGGGCTGACCAAGGCTTTTGCTCCCGGCTTTGAGGGCGTTCCTGGTGGATCCCGATTGCCCCCTATTACAGGGCGCAACAAGCGTCGAGCAAACCCTTGGCTGGCATCCTAAGGCGCCCAGCAGGACGATACTTGGGATGATCTGACATTCCGTTCATCGAGCCGACTGTCAGATTGACCTAGCCATTTTTAGCAGCTTGACAAAGATATAAAACGCATTCGGGCGCCAGATTTCAGCAGAGTGGAGATCCAGATGAACGGCGGAGATGCTACGGGGGGATCAGCGAGCCCTTGCCGTTCCTACGCCGGCATGATCCGGATCAGGTTCAAGGGCCTGGCTCACCGCCATCGCAGCACCGTCCAGTGCTCGCATCGGCAGCGGTAAATGCTATGAGAGTGTGCTAGGTCGAACGACATTCAGGATTAAACTAACCCGCCGCCGCGGGAGGTGAGTGTTTGGTGGCTCTAATGATGGGATGTTGGGGTGTTGACAACCAACCCCTGACCAAGAGACCGCTGCGCCGCCTCATGATCGACGACATGACGCTTCGCAACCTGTCGCCATCCACGCAACGATCCTACCTGCATAACGTGACAAAGTTCAGTCGTTGTTTCGGCCGCTCGCCGGAGCGGCTGAGGCTGAAGGATGTGCCGCTTTCCAGGTGTACCGTGTGTCGCAGGGGACCTCCTGGCCGGCACTCAACCAGACGATTTGCGCGCTACGGTTCTTTTACGGCGTGACGCTAGACCGGGCCGAGATCCCCGAGCGGATAGCCTATGCGCGCACGCCGCGCGCCGGCGATCTTGAGCGCCGACGAGGTCGTGCAGTTTCTGAAGCGGTGCCACCGCTGAAGGCGCGCACAGCGCTGACGACCGCCTATGCTGCGGGACTGCGTGCCTCCTGCACACCTATTGGCGACTGGCCCGCCCGAGGAACTGGCTGTTTGCCGGACGGGGCGACAAGCCGATCGATGTGCAGGTGCTTTATGCCACCTGCCGGTCGGCCACCAAGACAGCGAGATTGGCCAAGCGGGTCAGCCAGGCCACGGCCTCGGTAAAGCCAGCAATCGTCATCGCCGGTGTTGCCGAGCCTGCCGCCGTAGACCTTGTTGGCCAGCTTGCGTGGGTTGTTGGCGAAAGGCTGCGCCGCGGCAATAGTCGGGAATCGGCTCGGCCAGACTTCGGTCAGCCGCTTTGCGGAGTGATTCAGGTTTTCACTGACCGGCTGCATGGCGCCGCCGGTCTCGTGGTGCGCCTCGGCAAGGATTGCGGCCAGGTGCGGCAACGGCGTGCCGCGGCGCTCGGCCTCGTCGAGGGTCGCGTCGATGCCCTGCACTTGTGCCTTCTTGCTGATGGACAAGGGCGAGCGCACCGCCGCGAAGAATTTCGCGCGGTCCATTGTGGTCTCCTGTGGTGAAAACCCCGCTTGATGGGCGGGGTTGGCATCCCGAACCTACTGAGCAGTGATGACGCTCATCGGCGGCTCCGGATCATGGGTTGTGGTCCCGGCTTTCCCAATTGGCCTAAACTGTATATTTTAGCGTCATCTTATGTAATATGGACAGACAGGCTGTAGGGGGCGCTCATGGGGCGTGGCGGGACAACGATCAGCGCTCAATTTCTTGGCAACTTTTCCATCGCATCCAGTGACCCACTTTTGGGGGTCTTCGAATTGTCAACTTCGGCCGATACGACGATCGAGGTGGTACTAGACAGTGCCAGTGCGGAAGCATTGCTGTCGGCACTCGTGCAATTCCTGGCGCAGGGCCAGGCAGCGGAGTTCGATGATGGGATGTGACGTTGGCGCGGACGCTGCCTGAAGTACTCCCTGTTTCCATGGAGGGAGTCGCGGGAGTCGCAGATCTGACAGCTTTGGACCAATGGCTTTGAAAGATTTGCCGAAGCTAAATGATGTCGGCGAGCATTCGCTGAGTTAACCCGGTCGGCGCAATCTGTAGTCGGTCGCCACCGTAACAGCACCTCACAACTGGCACCCAAAGCGGCACCTCCAGCACAACCGGGGTTGCGGCTTTGCCGTTTAGTCAATCGGCTAACCCGCTCCTCACCCAATCGTGTGATGGAATTAGTCGCAGGGCTGCGACAGAAAAAACCTCCACAACAACTCTAGATAACGCTGATTTGCAGCGATATGACGCGCTCATTTTCATCTTAGGATTGAGTCATGGCATTGTTCAAGAAGGATTCGAAACGAAAGCCGGACCCGCTGCTGGCACTCCAGTTGTTCAACGAATTCGACTGCTTCAGGTTTCACGAAGACATCTTCGCCGCGATCCGCTCCAAGGACATCCCGTCCGGATTTGAGCACTATCGGGTCCATGGCATTTTCGAAGGCAGGTTCCCCGGCTTCGATGGTTTCTCGGCAGAACAATATCTAAACCTCAACCCAGACGTGGCCGAAAGCCTCGGCGACGGTGACAGGAATGCTGGCGCCCGGCATCATTTCAGCCATTTCGGCTTTAGAGAAGGTCGCCGTTGGCGCGCCGACCAGCTCTAATGCTTGCGCTGGGTTGGAGTTCAACTGTGAGCGCGACGAACAGCCCACCTTTTCTTTGCTGATTGAGACCGCGAGATAAGCTCCTTCGTCTGCAGGGAGTGGAACGGGATGATTGGAGATTGCGCTGATGCCATGCTTGGAGTCATGGATGAAGCTAGGCATGGTGGAGTCTACCGGCGGATCGAGGTGATCACCGGTCGTCGCCAGCGGCGGAATTGGACCGACGAAGAGAAAGCGCGGATCCTTGCCGAAAGCGCAGAGCCCGACGTGAACATCTCGGCCGTCGCCCGGCGGTGGGGCGTCAATCGCGGCTTGCTGAATGTCTGGCGCCGCGAAGCCGGGCTGACCTCTCGACGATCCGCGCAAGCCGGCGCACAGCAGGCCATGTTCGTGCCGGTGACAGTGGTTGCAGAACGAACGCCTCCCCAGAGCGCGTCGCCGGATATCACTTCCGGTCGAATTGAGATCGAGATTGCTGGCGCGCGCATGACCGTGTTCGGCTCGGTGTCGCCCGAGTTGGCGCAGGCGATCGTGGCGGCGTTGCGAGGGCGCCGGTGATCGGACTTTCGCCGAATGGCGTGAAAATCATGGTGGCGACGCAGCC
>NZ_JAEPRP010000203.1:0-11984 GCF_016652895.1 Ensifer sp. SSB1 | reverse complement strand
CAACTCGTTCATTCAGAACCAGCGCCTCGACGGCTTCAAGGCAGCCGTAACGGAAGGCGGCCAGAAGGTCGAATTCCTGAACACCGTCGACGGGCAGAACGTGCAGGACGTGGCGCTCTCGGCCGCCGAAAACCTGATGACCGCAAACCCGGACATGACGGCGCTTTATGCCACCGGTGAGCCGGCGCTGCTGGGCGCGGTCTCCGCCGTCGCCAGCCAGGGACGGCAGGACTCCATCAAGGTATTCGGCTGGGACCTCACCAAGTCGGCGATCGACGGCATCGACCAGGGCTTCGTCACTGCCGTTATCCAGCAGGATCCGGCCGGTGAAGGCAAGGCCGCCGTCGAAGCACTCGTCAAGGTGAAGAAGGGCGAGACGATCGACCCGATCATCAACGTTCCGGTCACCATCGTGACCAAGGCGAACGTCGACGCCTATCGCGACATGTTCAAGTAAGCCGAAGTGTCACCGCTTCCCGGCCTCAAGAAGGGTCGGGGAGCCGGATTTTCTGCAAGGGCCATGAACATGACCGACACGCATGTCAGCCGCGTCCGTATGACCGGCATATCCAAGCGCTATGGCGCGCTGCAATCGCTCGACAATGTCGCGCTCAACCTCATGCCGGGCGAAGTCCTCGGCCTCGTCGGCGACAACGGGGCGGGCAAGTCAACCGTCAGCAAAGTGCTCTCCGGCGCCGTCATTCCGGATACCGGCACCATCGAGATCGACGGCAAGCACGTCTCCTTCACCTCTCCCGCCGATGCACGCGCGGCACGCATCGAAATGGTCTACCAGGACCTCGCGCTTTGCGACACGATCGACGTTGCCGGCAATCTCTTCCTCGGTCGCGAACCGAAAAGGCGGGTTGCGGGCGTGCCGATGCTCGACAAGAAGCTCATGCATGAGCGGGCGCGCGACATGCTCTCCAATCTGGGCATCGTCATTCCCGATACCCGCATGAAGGTGGAGAACCTGTCCGGTGGCCAGCGCCAGTCGATCGCGATCGGTCGCGCGGCGTCCTTCAACCCCTCGGTGCTCATCATGGACGAGCCTACGGCGGCCCTGGCCGTCGCCGAGGTGGAAGCGGTGCTGGAACTGATCCGTACCGTGTCGAAGCGTGGCGTCTCGGTTATCCTCATCACCCACCGCCTGCAGGATCTCTTCCTGGTCTGCGACCGCATCCAGGTGATGTACGAGGGGCGCAACGTCGCCGAGCGGCGGATCGAGGACACCAACATCGAGGAAGTCGTCAATCTCATCGTCGGGCGCAAGTTTGCCGCCCGGTCCGCAGGTCACAGCCAGGAGCGAGGCGCATGAGTTCGTCCGAATCCAACACCTATTCCGGCCATCCGCCGCGCCTGCGCGAAGCAACGCTTCTGGATCGGATTATCGCGAATGGCGGCGTCATGTCGATCGCGCTGTTCTTCATTGTCTGCTGCCTGTTCTTTTCGATCGCGACCGACGCCTTCCTGACGGCGCCGAACCTTCTGAACGTCATCCGCCAGTCCGCGCCGCTGCTGATCGTTGCGGCGGCAAAGACCTTCGTCATCACCACCGGGGGCATCGACCTCTCGGTCGGCTCGGTGCTGGCGCTTTCGGCGACACTTTCGGCGGCCGCGCTACAGGCCGGCATCCCCTGGCCGCTTGCCATCCTGCTGATGCTCCTGCTCGGCGCCGTGGTCGGCATCATCCAGGGCTATTTCATTGCCTATGAACGCATCCCCGCCTTCATCGTCACGCTCGCCGGCCTCTCGGTCATCCGCGGCTTCGCGCTGCTGATCACCGGCGGCTATTCGATCCCGATCGATCCGGCGAGCCCCTTCGTGGCGCTTGGCAGGGCCTGGGTACTGGGCATTCCGGCGCCGGCGCTGATCGCGATCGTCGCGCTGATCGTCGCGTACATCGCCTTCAACGAAACCCATTTTGGCCGCTACGTCACCGGTGTCGGCGCCAATGCGGAGGCAACCCGCCGGGCCGGCGTCAACACCCGGCGGATCATCCTCTGGGTCTATGTTCTCTCCGGCACGGCGGCCGCTGCCGCGGGCGTCATCCTTTCTGCCCGTCTCGGGTCAGGTTCGTCGAATGCGGGGCAGGGCTTCGAACTCGACGTCATCGCCGCCGTGGTGCTTGGTGGCACCAGCCTCTTCGGCGGCCGTGGCTCGCTTGTCGGCACGGTCCTCGGCGCACTGACCGTCGCGGTGCTGGCGAACGGCTTGATCCTGTCGCATCTCTCGCCGTTCTTCACGCCGATCGTGACCGGCCTCATCATCCTCGTGGCGATCTGGCTCAACTTCCGCCTCTTCCGTGGCGGGGCGAGGGGGCGCTAAGATGTTCGACCACCTTTTTGCCGATACCCCGAAGACCCGCCATCCGATTGGCGTGCGCTCCGGAACGGCGATGACGGTCACCGGCCCCGTCCCGGTTGACGAACTCGGCGTGACGCTCATGCACGAGCATGTCTTTCTCGACGGCACGCGCAGCTGGATCTGCCCCTGCCATCCGGACGAAAAGGCAATCGCCGAACAGAGGGTCTCGATCGAGATCATCGGCGAGCTGCGCATGAACCCCTATATGAACCGGGACAACGTCTCGCTCGACGACGGCGACCTGGCGCTGAGCGAATTGAAGCGCTTCCAGGCGCTCGGTGGCTGCACGCTGGTGGAAACCACGAACTTCGGCATCGGTCGTGATGCGGAAGGGCTTGCTCGCATCGCCCGCATGTCGGGGCTGCGCATCATCATGGGCACCGGCTTCTACCTCGAACATACCCATCCCGAATGGCTTAGGGCCATGGATGTGGAAGAGGTGACGCAGTTCATCGTCGACGACGTCGGCGGCGGCGAAAACCAGCCGGAGATCATGGCCGGCATCATCGGCGAGATCGGCGTCAGCCGCCACTTCACCGCCGAGGAGGAAAAGTCGCTGCGTGCCGCGGCGCGGGCGGCACGCATCACCGGCCTGCCGCTGTCGATCCACCTGCCGGGCTGGGAGCGTCTCGCCCATCGCGTGCTCGACGTGGTGGAGGAGGAGGGTGCCGATCCGGCGCACACCGTGCTCTGCCACATGAACCCGAGCCACAACGATCTCGATTACCAGAAGGCGCTCGCACGGCGCGGCGCCTTCCTGGAATACGACATGATCGGCATGGACTACTACTACGCCGACCAGGACGCGCAGTCGCCCTCGGACGAGGAGAATGCCCGCGCCATTGCCGCGTTGATCGACAGTGGCCATGCCGACCGGCTGCTTTTGTCGCAGGATGTCTTCCTCAAGATCATGCTCACCCGCTATGGCGGCTTCGGCTACGGCTACATCCTGAAGCACTTCCTGCCGCGGCTGCAGCGCCATGGCGTCGATCGGGCAGCGATCGACCGGATGCTCGTCGCCAATCCCCGATCCGTCTTTTCCGCCGCGGCCTGAGCCCGCCGGCCCCATTGTTTGAAGGAGATACCAATGACCAAGAAGAAAGTTCTGCTCGCCGGCGAATCCTGGGTTTCGACGGCGACCCACATCAAGGGTTTCGACCAGTTTCCGACCGTCACCTATCACACCGGTGCCGATGAACTGCTGAAGGCTTTGAAGGATAGCCCCTTCGATGTCAGCTTCATGCCGGCGCACGAGGCGCAGCGCGACTTCCCGAACACGATCGAGGGCCTTGAGGCCTATGACGCGATCGTCCTCTCGGACATCGGCGCCAACACGCTGCTGCTCCATCCGGACACCTGGATCCACTCGCGCCGCACACCGAACCGGTTGAAACTGCTGCGCGACTATGTGGCCAATGGCGGCGCGCTGCTGATGTTCGGCGGGTACTATTCCTTCCAGGGCATCAACGGCGGCGCCCGCTTCCGCAACACGCCGGTCGAAGAGGTCCTGCCGGTTGCGTGCCTGCCGATGGACGACCGTGTCGAGGTGCCGGAGGGCTTTACGCCCGTCGTTTCGGGCGATGCGTCACACCCGATCCTTTCGGGCGTTTCCGGCGAGTTCCCCTATCTGCTCGGCTTCAACGAAGTCACGCTCAAGGACGGCGCCAACCAGCTGATGACGGTTTCTTCCGACTATGGCTCGTTGCCGCTGCTCGTGACCGGAACCTACGGCCGCGGCCGCACGGTGGTCTGGACGTCCGATGTCGGTCCGCACTGGCTGCCGCCGGAATTCATCGCCTGGCCCGGCTACAAGACGCTGTTTGCCCAGATGCTCGCCTGGGCCACGGACAACTAGGCGTCTTTCGGAGCTCTCCATGGCCATTCATGTCGTCGGCAACCTGTGCGTCGATACGAGCTTTCGCCTGGAACGGCTGCCGGCGCCGGGCGAAACGTTGAACGCGTCGGCTGCCGGCGAAGGGCCTGGGGGTAAAGGCGTCAACCAGGCCGTTGCCGCCGCGCGCACCGGCGCGGCGGTCACGCTGTGGGCACCGGTCGGCAACGACGCGGCGAGCGGCTGGATGGAGACGCGTGTCGCCGCGGAAATCCCCGCGCGACACCTTCATCGGCTTGCGATGCCCTGCGACCGGTCGGTGATCATGATCGACCGCCATGGCGAAAACGCCATCGTTACCGCAGCCGCCTGCGCGCAAGCCTTCGATCCGCTTGCGATGACGACGCTTCGACAGACATGGTTGGTGGACGACATCCTGCTGATGCAGGGAAACCTGCAGCCGGCAGTGACGGCGACCTGCCTTGCCGCTGCCAGGGCGGACGGGCTGTTCACAATCCTCAATCCGAGCCCGCTGTCCACAGATCCTCTCGATCTGGCGGCAGTTTCGCTCGTCGTCGTCAACCGGCCTGAGGCCGCGGCGCTGACCACCGAGACGGAACCGGAGAACGCCGTGCGGCGATTGCTGGCCATGGGTGCGGGCAGCGCCATCGTCACGCTTGGCAATGCCGGCGCACTGGTGCTCGAAGCCCCGTCCGCGCCGGCCATGCACCTGCCGGCGGGCAGGGCCGAAGCGCTGGACACCAGCGGTGCCGGAGATTGTTTTACCGGTGTGCTTGCCGGGCTTCTGGCGCGCGGAGCGCAGCTCCCCGATGCAGCCAGAATTGCAACTGAAGCGGCCGGTATCGCGGTCGAGCGGCCCGGCACGCTCGCTTCCTTTCCGAGCCGGGCGGAACTTGCCGCCCTCACCAAGACATTGAAACTGGAAAACGTGTGATCGCCATGAGCAACCCCATCGGACGTCAGGACAAGAACATACTGAAGGCGCTCTTCGGGCGCGACAAGCCGGTGATCGGCGTGGTGCATCTGCTGCCGCTGCCGGGCGCCCCGCGCTACGATGACGAAGGCGTGGAGGCGATCTACGAACGCGGGCTTTCGGACGCGCGCGCCTACCTTGCCGGCGGATGTGATGCCCTGATCGTCGAGAACCACGGCGATGTGCCTTTCGCCAAGCCCGATGATATCGGTCATGAGACGTCGACCCACATGGCCGTGATTGCCGATCGCATCCGTCGCGAGCTTGGTCGGCCGATCGGCATCAACGTCCTCGCCAATGCGGCGATCCCGGCGCTGGCCATCGCCTCGGCATCCTCCGCCTCCTTCATTCGCGTCAACCAATGGGCCAATGCCTACGTGGCCAACGAAGGCTTCGTCGAGGGCGAGGCAGCCCGTGCCATGCGATACCGCGCCCAGCTTCGCGCCCGCGGCATCCGCATTTTTGCCGATGCCCATGTCAAGCATGGCGCCCATGCCATCGTCGCCGACCGGCCGGTGGAGGAGCAGGTCAAGGATCTCGTCTTCTTCGATGCTGACGTGGTCATCGCAACCGGCCAGCGGACGGGGCATGCCGCCGATCTCGACTATATCAGCATGATCAAGGAGGCGGGTTCGCTCCCGACACTGGTCGGAAGCGGCGTCACCCATGACAATGCCAACGATATCTTAGGCGTTGCCGATGGCGTCATCATCGCCAGCGCCCTCAAATATGATGGTGTGTGGTGGAACGCCGTCGATCCCGACCGGGTCAAGCGTTTCATTGCAGGTCTCGGCCGATGAATGCCACGCCTGCGGTCAACATCGGGCGGTTGCTGCAGTCCGTTGCCGAGTTTGCGGCGATCGGCGCGACGCCGGCGGGCGGCGTCAACCGGCCGGCACTGAGCGCGAAAGACCGCGCCGCTCGTCGGCTGCTTGCCGAACGCGCCTGGGCGCGGGGATTTTCGGTGTTTCAGGACGAGGCCGCCAATCTCTTCATCCGGCGTGAGGGCCGCGACGCGGCGCTGGCGCCGCTTCTCATCGGTAGCCATCTCGATAGCCAGCCGACGGGAGGTCGCTTCGACGGCGCGCTTGGTACGCTCAGCGCGTTCGAGGTGCTCGAAGCGCTTGCCGATGCCGATCTGAAAACGGAGCGGGCGATCGAGGTCGTCGCCTTTACCAATGAAGAGGGAAGCCGGTTCTCGCCGGGGTGCATGGGCTCCATGGCTTTCGCCGGCGCGGGAGCCGTTGCAGACTGGAGCGACGCGCAGGCGACCGATGGCAGGCTCCTTGCCGATGAACTCGCCGAAACGCTTCGGGCGATGCCAGAAGCCGAGGTGCGGCCAGCCGGGCACGCAATCGCGGCCTTCGTGGAACTGCATATCGAGCAGGGCCCCATTCTCGAGCGTGAGGAGATCCCGATCGGTATCGTCACCGCCGTGCAGGGTACGAAGTGGCTGGAGATTACCTTTTCGGGTGAGGCGGCCCATGCCGGGACTACACCACTCGAATTCCGGCGGGATCCGATGGCGGCGGCCGCCGCTGCGATTGCGCGCATTCAGGACGATGTCATGCCCTGCGATCCCCAGGCGCGCCTGACGGTCGGGCGCATCACGGCTGAGCCGGGTTCGATCAATGTCATACCGGGGCGAGTTACGTTCACCATCGATATCCGCCATCCGGACGCCGAAGCGCTTGCCGCGATTGAGCAGCGTGTGACGCTTGAATGCCGCGCCGCAGGCGCGCGGCGGAATTGCGAGACCTCGATCCAGCTGCGCGTGGACATGCCGCCGGGCCGGTTTGCCCCACGCGTGACGGCGGCGATTGAAGATACGTGTCGCGCTCTTGGGATAGCCAGGCGCCCAATGGTATCCGGTGCTTTCCACGACGCCCTGTTCGTTAGTCGTGTCGCGCCGTCCGCGATGATCTTTGTGCCATGCAGGAACGGTATCAGCCACAATGAGGCTGAGTTCGTATCGGACGAGCACATCCTGATCGGCGCTCGCACTCTGCTGGGGGTTGCGCAAAGGCTGGCGGCAGAGTGACCCCGTTGGGCGCCAGAGTGTCACCGCAGCTCTCTTCAGGAACATATGATCATCCCAGTCGCTGCCCCGCTCGTTGTGCGCAGCTTGGGCGTCATCAGCGCCGCGTACCTTAGCCGTTCCTCTTTTCAGAGCGAACGAGCGCCGGTTCGGTACCCCTCAAGTGCGTCGAGTTCTGAATACGCGTGGCTTCAACTCATGCATCCGCTGGTCTTACTTCGGCCTTTCGCTTTCCGCCGCGCTGATGCCCAAGCGGCCGCTCGTGTGGTGGGGCAAGGTAGATTTCCAACAAACGCAATCCGAAGATCAGTGCCGAGTTGATGACCAGATATATGGCGGCGACCATGCAGAATACCTGGATGACGGCGAAGGTCTCGCTCATCAGATCCTTTGCTACACCGGTCAGTTCCATCACCGTGATGGTACTGGCAAGCGACGTCGCCTTGAGCGTCACGACGATCTCGTTGCTGTAGGCGGGCAAGGCGCGCCTCACAGCGATCGGAGCGGTGACGAGGAAAAAGACCTTGAGCGGCGACAGTCCGAGCGCGCGTGCCGCCTCGATCGCGCCTTTGGGCACGGCGGCCAGGCCACCGCGCATCACTTCGGCCGTATACGCGCCCGAACAAAGGCTCATGGCGATCACCGCACAGGCGAAAGGTTCCCGCAACAGGATCCATGCTGGACTTTGGCGCAGCCACGCGAACTGGCTGAGACCATAATAGAGGACGAAGATCTGAACCAGCAGCGGCGTGGAGCGGAACGCTAGAACATAGGCTGATGCGATAGCCCGAAGAAACCCATGACGCGAAGCACGCGCCCATGTGGCAATACCCGCGAGGATAAAACCAAGTGGAAGAGTTGCTGCCGCCAGCGCCAGCGTGACCCAGATTGCGCCAGCCAGTTCGCTCGCTACGTGGAGTGTCGTTTCGAAATCCATGATCAGCCCCAACGCATTCTGTTCTCGACGGCGATGAACGCACGCGAGGATACGGCGACGAGAACGAAATAAATGACAGCCGCGGCCCCGTAAAAGACGAAGGGTTGTCCGGTCGTGCGCCCCGCGAGGCCGACGACCCGCATGAGCTCGGCCACGGAGATCACGGAAAGCAGTGTCGTCTCCTTGATGGCCATGATCCAGACATTGCCGAGGCCCGGCAGAGCCTGCCGGAACATTTGCGGCATGATGACCAAACAAAGTCCCGGAAACGGACGAAGGCCGAGCGCGGCGAAAGCCTCGAACTGCCCGGCAGGAATTGTGCCGTGCGCGCCGCGGAACACTTCGGAACTATAGGATGCCGAGACGAGGGTGACAGCCATCACACCAACCGTAAACGCATCTATCTCGATGTAGCCGGTGTAGCCGAAGCCACGCGCGACCCACATCAGTGCTCCATTGGTTCCGAAAAAGAGAAGGAAAATGACGAGCAAGGGAGGCACCCCGCGCACCACCGTCGTATAGAGATTGGCTGCGCTCGCGATCCATCGATTGTTTCCGAGCTTCGCCAGAGCAATCGCAAACCCAAGGGCGACACCGAGAATGTAGCCGAGGCTCGCGCAGGCTATGGTGACGCCGAGGCCGAACAGGAGCGGCCTGGACCAGCCCTGATCGCCCCAGGCCAGCATTTGAAGAATGGACGCGTCCGCAGCCATCAAAAATCCCCGCAGATCTTCGGGTCGGCTTTTGTCGAGATGTCGAAGCCAAACCATTGCTGCGAGATCCGCGTGACTTCGCCGTCTTTCTTCAGTTGGCAAAGGGCCACGTCCCAAGCTTTTCGAAGCTCCTCGGTATCCTTGCGCATCAGTCCGCCGACACCGACGCCGAGATAGTCGAACTGCTCGAAATCAAGATTGGGGGACAGGATCTCGACCGTTTCGCCTTGCGACGAACCCGTGAGCGCTATCCATGGTGAACGCCCCGCAAGCGCCGCGTCAATCCTTCCAGCCAATAGGTCGAGATTGAGGCTGTCCTGATTGTCATAGAGACGGACGTCAACCTCGCCCTTGAGCTCATTGTCCATGAACTTTTGACTTTGCGTGCCGGATTGAACGCCGATCGTCTTGCCGATGAGTGCCTTCTTGAGTTCGGCCCAGGAGCTTTTCGCGTTCAGGCCAGAGCTTTTGGCGGCGGCAAAATTGATCGGCAGGTTGCCGTAGCTCTGCGTGAAGGCAAGGCGTTTCTGCCTCTCCGGGGTGATCGATATCCCGCCGACCAGAATGTCATATTTGCCCTGCTCGAGAGCCGGGATCTGCCCTTCCCAGGGCTGGGCGGTGAAGCGGCAATTGCGCTGCATTCGCTCACAGACGAGCTTCGCCAGCTCGATATCGAATCCGGTCAGCTCTCCCGCTGGCGTCATCGAGGTCCAGGGCAGATAGCCGCCATCCGTTCCGATGCGCACTTCAGGCAAATCGTCAGCCGAGGCCGGCGCTGCAAACAATGCTGCAAGCGCCAAGGCTGCGAGCCATTCCGTCCATTTTCCATTCATGATTGTCCCCCTTTTGATTTGTGTTGGCAGGCTTAAAGGCGTTCGGGCCGGTCGTCCGTGCCGAGGTCCCAGAACAGACCTGCCATGATGGCAAGACCCTCGGCGACGAGTGGCGCCAGTAGGTGTTCGTCCGGCGCGTGCTGGCAGCATCCGGAGTAGGAATGCGGCACCCAGACCGTTGGAATTCCGAGCAGATCTGCGAAGCAATCGTTCGGTAAAGAGCCTCCGGCATTCGGCAGAATTGTCGGTTCCACCCCCGTCGTCCGTTGAACGGATGCGGCCGCCCAGCGCATCAGGGGATGCTCGGGATCAAGGCGTGTGGCGCCCCATTCCAGTTCCGTGGCCTTTGGAACGACGGCGACATTGCCGAAGCCGTTTTCATCAAGATAGGCGCGAATTGTCTGCATGAAGCCGGTGGGGTCGGTGTCAACCGTGTAGCGGATCTGCAGTCGTGCTGTTGCACGGGGTGGTATGGCATTGATCGGTTGAACCGGTGTGCCTGCCGTCATTGCCAATACCTCAAGGGCCGTCCAGCCGAAGACGCGCTGCGATGGTGTCAGCCCGGGTTCGCCCCACCAGCCATCGTGTTCCGGGCCGCCATCTTCGGCCTGAAGCTCAATTCGGCCGAGTGCGGCCATCACGCCTGGAGGAACGTCAACAGGCAGAATTCCTCGAACATTGATTTGACCTGTCGCCGACACCAGGCTGGAGATGGCGTTGGCGAGGATCACGGCCGGGTTGGCAATCAGACCGCCCCAATTGCCGGAATGATGTGCGCCGGCCCTGAGATCGCAGATCAGATCGAAATCAACGGTTCCACGGGTGCCGCCATCAAGTGTCGCGCGGTCGCGGGCCAGGCGAGGTCCGTCCGATGCGATCAGCCAATCGGCCTTGAGCTTCGAACGATGTTCCGAGCAAATCTGGTGGAGTCCCGCCGAACCAGTCTCTTCGGAAGTTTCGATAAGCACCACGACGTTGAAGCCGAGGGATCCGCGCGTTGCCAGAACGGCTTCCAGAGCCAGCATCACGATTGTGTGCTGGCCCTTGTTATCGGCGGTACCGCGGCCGTAGAGGCGGTCGCCCTCGACACTCACGCGCCAGGGATCACGGCCATCCGACCACGTGCCTTCCATGCCAGCCACCACGTCCGCATGTCCGTAGACCAGCAGCGTCGGCAGATGTCCGGCCTCGTTGCGCCTTGCGATCAGCAGCGGCCCGCCTCGAGGGTCCGGATTGTCCAGAACGTCGCCGGTAAAGCCGAGTTTTGCGAGATCCTGTCTGAACTCGTTTACATAGCGCAGGCATTCCGGCCGCCGTACGGGGTTCTGGCTCTCGGTCGCGATTGCGACGCGCCGAGTCAGATCAGCCAGGAAGCGGCCGTTGGCCAGATAGGCGACTGCGGTGGCTATAGATTGATCCCTAGACATAATCCTGCTCATTCATTGCGTTGACAGCACGATGTCATGCGGAAGAATATGCAAGCAAACCAAAAGTTCTCTCCGTTACCATTAGCCAGATTGAGTCTCGACATGGCCCGTCACTTGCCGCCTCTGCCCGCACTGCGCGCTTTCGAAGCCGCAGCGCGCCATCTGAGCTTCGCCAGGGCGGCTGGTGAGCTGAACGTGACCCCCGGCGCAGTTAGTCATCACATGAAGCAGCTCGAAGAGTGGGTCGGTGGACCGCTGTTTGAACGGCGTGCCAATGGCGTGGGATTGACAGAGACCGGCAGGGTTTTTGCAACGCGCCTCGGTGCGATCTTCGATCAACTCACCGCCGTCGGCGCTGCGGCGCGTCTGCCTGGCGGGCTCAGCACCGTCACCGTCCGTTGCCAGTTCTCACTCGCAACGAAGTGGCTCGCGCCTCGCATTGGCACGTTTCGCAAGGCCCATCCGGACATCTCCGTTTCTGTCATGGCTCTGCCGCACCGGTGGAGCGCCAGGGAGCCGGATCCGGATCTTGCGATCTATCATGGCCGTGGAACGATTCCGGGTGTCCGACAGGACACGCTGATCAGTGGCAGCCTGATTGTCGTCGGTTCGCCCGACTTGGCGGGCACGCTGCCGCCCGCGTCGACGCCCGCTGACCTGCTGTCTCGGCCCCTGATCAAGGTGGATTATGCCGAGCCGGGGTGGCACGACGAGGGGTGGGAAGCATGGTTTGCTGCAACCGGGTTTGGGCATCTCGAACTGCGGTCAACCCTGTCGTTTAATCTGGTGCACCTTGCGATCGAAGCCTGTCTGTCGGGCGCCGGATTCGCTCTAGTTCCAGATT
>NZ_JAEPRP010000205.1:0-12079 GCF_016652895.1 Ensifer sp. SSB1 | reverse complement strand
CACCAGATGGCCGGCGATCGGTTCGCCTTCTTCCATGCGCACGGTGATGTCGCCGACCTCGACGATTTCGAAGCCGGTAGCCGCGAGGCGGTCGCGCAGGTAGGTTACGGCGTGGGCGAAACGCTGGTGCGGGCCGACCATGAAGTCGCGGCCGGCGAAGGTTTCTGCGGGCAGCGTTTCGCTGGAAAAGATCAGCAGGCCGCCGGGCAGGAGATTGTCGACGGCGCCGAAGAACAGCGCTTCGAGCGCGCCCATATAGGGAAGCACGTCGGTTGCGACGATCAGGTTGAAGGGCTCGTCATCGTTGTCATCGAGATAATCGACCGCTTCGGCGACGTAAAGCGTCTCATAGAGGTCCTTCTCGTGCGCGATCTCGACCATGTTTTCCGAGAGATCGATGCCGGTGATGTCTTCGGCCATGTCACGCAGGGCGCCGCCGGTGAGGCCCGTGCCGCAGCCAAGGTCGAGCACGCGGTCGAAGGGGCCTAGCTCGAGCGCCTGCAGGCGTTGGCGAACGAGGAGCGGCACGCAATAGCCGAGCTGGTCGACGAGCACGTTGTCGAACACTTCGGCATGCTGGTCGAAGAGGGTGGCGACATAGGCGTCGGGCGCCTTCACGGGCGTCTCGCCGCGCCCCATCGAGGCCAAGCGCACGGCAGCGCCGCCATGGTCTTCCGGGTCGAGCGCCAGCACTTCGGCATAGGCGTCGGCAGCGGCATCGAAGTTGCCGGATTTTTCCAGGGAGAGGGCGCGGTTATAGGCTTCTGCCAGCGCTTCCTCGTCGATTTTCGTGCTCTTCTGGGTCATGGCCGTTTCTTACGTCCGCAAATGGGCTTTGGCAATCGCCGTCCCGTGCGAAAGAGACCGGTAAAAGGACGTGCTGCGCCGAAAAACCAGTCGTGTGGCACGGGTTGGGATTTATCGGCGAAGCGATTGGAGTCATGATCGTAAGCATAAGAAAAGACGGAGGGAATGCCGATGTCCGCCGAACTGGGCCCGCTGATCCTTGGCACCGAAATCAAGGAGCCGAAGGGGCCGCCGCTGCCGCAAACCTCACAGGAGCAGATCAACGCAGTCGTGCACTACTATCGCGGCGAAATGGGCCGCATGGCCGGATGGCGCGATCGCATCGACCGAACCTCGAACTGGGCGATCACCGTCGTCGCCGCGCTTTTGTCCGTTTCCCTGTCGACCCCGTCGTCGCACCACAGCGTGCTGCTCTTCGCGATGCTGTTGATAACGCTGCTGCTCCTGATCGAGGCGCGGCGTTACCGCTTCTTCGATGTCTACCGGGCGCGCGTCAGGCAGTTGGAGCGGGGGTACTTCGCCCAGATACTCTCGCCGGATGGCACACCGAACCTCAACTGGGCAATCGCGATCGGCAAGAGCCTGCGCAAGCCGGCCTTCCTGATGAGCTACCGTGAGGCAGTCTGCCGGCGGCTGCAGCGCAACTATTGCTGGATGTACCTGATCCTGCTGCTTGCCTGGACGCTGAAGATTTCCTCGCCGAAGATTTCGACCAATGGCGAGCCCTTCGGTCATGTCCGTTCCTGGGCCGATGTCGCCCAGAATGCCGCGCTCGGTCCGTTGTCCGGCTGGCCGGTGATCGTTGGTGTTTTGCTGTTCTATGCGCTGGTGCTCTACGGCTCGCTGCATAAGGAACCGCGCGAAGGCGAACTGGCGCATGGGGAGGTGCATGTCTGAGGCGGTGTCGCGCTCACGTTCCTCAGCGCGCGCTTCTCAAAGCGTTCCAATCTCAGGGGCGGCCGGCCGGCCGGACTGAAGTCCGTCTCCTTGGCTCCTCCGATTCAATCGGCAGTTCAGTGCAGAATGAACTCGCCCTTCAGCGCGCGCCATTCCGTCGCTGAGATCAGCTTGCGATGCACATAGCGCACCGAATGCAGCGGGCCATCCAGTTTTTCCTGCCAGAATTTCAGGAAGCTGCGCATCTCCGGGAAGTCCGGGGCGATGTCGTAGTGCTGCCAGACATAGGTCTGGAGGAAGGTCGGATGATCCGGCATGTGGTAGAGGATCTGGGCCGTCGTCAGGCCATAGCCTCTAAGCTGAAGTTCCATCTCGTTTGTCATTAGGACCTCACTTCTCGCAAAGGTTGGTCTCTATGATGAAACGCTCGATTTCTTAATCAAGAGCTAATATTTGCTCCGAAATGAAACTTTCGTAAGAAATAACAAAGGCTTGGCAGCATCTCACGGAGAGTGCTGCCAAGCTTCTTCATTGGTCAAAAGCGGCACTATCGCTTGAGGTGGCGTGTCAGCCGCGCTTCCAGCAGGCTCCAGATGTTGCGCAGGATCTCGACCATGATCAGGTAGAGAATGGCTGCCCAGATATACATCTGGAAGTCGAAGGTGCGGGAGAAGGCGTAGCGGGTTTCGCCCATCAGGTCGAAGACGGTAACGATCGCGACGATCGCCGAGCCTTTGATCATCAGGATGATTTCGTTGCCGTAGGGGCGCAGTGCAACGATCATCGCCTGCGGCAGGATGATCTTGAAGAAGGAGACACGCTCGGGTAGGCCAAGGGCGGCCGCGCCCTCGCGCTGGCCGCGCGGCACGCTCTCGATCGCACCACGCAGGATTTCCGCCTGGTAGGCCGCGGTGTTGAGCGTGAAGGCGAAGAGCGCGCAATTCCAGGCGTCGCGGAAGAACCACCACATGCCGATCGTTTCGAGCTGCGGGCGGAAACTGCCGAGGCCGTAATAGATCAGGAAAAGCTGCGCGAGCAGCGGCGTGCCGCGGAAGAAATAGACATAGGCGTAGGCGAGCCACGACCAGAACTTGTTCTTCGACATGCGCGCAAACGCAATCGGCAGCGACAATATGGCGCCGAAGACGATGGAGATCGACACCAGCATCAGCGTGACGCCGAGGCCGGAAAGGAACCGCGGCCCGTATTTCGCGACCTTCTCCGGATCCCAGCCATTGACGACGGTAAGAAAGATGCCGACGCCGAGCGCCAGCCAGACACCGAGCGCAACGCTGCCGACGAAGCGGGTCAGCGTATAGGGCCTTGGCGGAACCGGAGGCGGGGCCTGCGGCGGGATCATTGTTGCAACGGCACTCATCGGCCCATCTCCGCACGTTTGGTCCAGCGTTCCAGGTTCGCAAAGACGATCGAGGAAATCATCGCGAGGATCAGGAAGAGCACGCAGGCCACGCCGTAGAATTCGAAGGCCTGCTTGGTCACGCGGGCGGCAACACCGGTCTGGCGCAGGATATCCGTGAGGCCGACGACGGAGACGAGGGCCGTATCCTTGAGGAGCGCCATCCAGAGATTGCCAAGACCCGGCAACGCGATGCGCACGAGCTGCGGCAGGATGATGAGACGCATGGTTTTGCCGCGATGGAGGCCAAGGGCATCGCCGGCTTCGTATTGCCCATGGGGAATGGCCTTGAACGCGGAGAGCAGCACCTCCGAACAATAGGCGGAAAAGACGACGCCGAGCGCGATCATTCCGGCGAAGAAGGCATTGATCTCGACCGGGCCCTCGTAGCCGAGCGAGGCCAGCAACTGCTGAACGAGGATCTGCAGGCCGTAATAGACGATGAAGAGCGTCAGGAGTTCCGGGAGGCCCCGAAAGATCGTCGTGTAGATATTGGTCGCCAACCGCACGGTGCGCTCTTCGGACTGTTTGCCGAGGGCGATGAAGAAGCCGATCAGCAGGCCGACGGGCAGGGTGGCGATGGCAAGGCTCGCGGTGACGACGAAACCGTAGGCGATATCGTCGCCCCAGCCGGTATCGCCGCAGGCCAGCAAGGTGCCGGGCGCCAGCCAGGTAAAGACCCCGACCGGGCCGCAGAATGGATCGACGATCGATCCTATCCAGGAGAGGATGGAATAGAAGCCGGCAAATAACCCGCTCATGTCAGAATGTTCCCCTTTGCGCTGTTTTTGTGTGTATCGATCGCGCTTTGTTTTAGGCTCTTGTCAAACAAAAACGGCGGAAGGGCAAGCCATCCGCCGTTGCATTTTTCGCATGAACTGACGTTTCTCCGGCATGATTCACTAGGAAATCGTGTCGGATCCCGTCAATCAGCTGCCATAAACGTCGAACGGGAAGTACTTTTCGTTGATTTCCTTGTACTTGCCGTTGGCGCGGATCGCTTCGATCGCCTTGTTGAACTTTTCGCGCAGCGCGTCGTCGCCCTTGCGCACGGCAATACCAGCGCCTTCGCCATTGATGACCGGGTCGATCGGCAGCGTGCCGAGCAGCTTGCAGCAGGCACCGTCGGTCGACTTCAGCCATTCGGAAAGCACGACAACGTCGTCGATGACGGCGTCGATGCGGCCGTTAGCGATGTCGAGCTTGTACTCGTCAGCCGTCGGATAGAGCTTGATCTCGGCACCCTTCATATGCGCTTCGGCATAGTTGGAGTGGGTGGTGGAGCCCTGCGCGCCGAGCGTCTTGCCGGCAAGTGCGGCCTCGGTCGCTTCGGTGATCGGCGAGTCCTTCGGCACGACGATCGCCGGCGGCGTATTGTAGTACTTGTTGGTGAAGTCGACCTTTTCCTTGCGCTCGGCGGTGATCGACATGGACGCGACGATGGCGTCGAACTTCTTGGCGATCAGTGCCGGAATGATGCCGTCCCAGTCCTGCGTGACGAAGGTGCATTCGGCCTTCATTTCCGCGCACAGCGCCTTGGCGATGTCGATGTCGAAGCCCGTCAGCGTGCCGTCCGCTTCCAGGTTGTTGAAGGGCGGGTAGGCGCCTTCGGTGCCGATAACGACCTTTTCGCCGTCTGCCATGGCCGAGCCTGCCATGAGCACGAAAACGGCAGCCGATGCGGCGGCTGCCAGCCGTCTGGAAATACGCATGATAGTCCTCTCTGTTGGTCGATGTCCGGTTTTTTCTTTTTTCACGGACACCAATTTCGACCGGGGCGTTTGCCTCCGGTTGTGGCGATATTCGTACTCTTTTCCAGTAAAAATCAACAGGAAAGCGAAGGTCCTCACCGGGAATCGGATTTCGACCGCAGATTGTGATGGTGGACCGCGCAATGTACATGAACGGTGCGTTCAGCGGCGGTTAATCTTGCCTCCGCTAGCCCTTATCAAGGAACCGGCGCGTGGCGCGGGCGTCGCGCTTGACGGCGCGTCTCGCGGGCAACACAAAAAAGCCGGAACCTTGGGTCAAGGCCCCGTGAGTATTCAAGTTCGCATCCATTCTTCGGCGTGTCATATACCGGGAAGAGGATGTGGGACCAGGACCTCCCGAGAAGAGGAAGGAAGACAAATGTCGATTCGATCCAAACTGTTTGCAACCGTCGCGCTGCCAGTGCTGTCGGTGTCCGTGGCGGTTCCGCCTGCCGTCGCCGATAGCCTGATGAAGCCATTCGAGGTTGCACAGGAGGGCGGTGGTCAGTCTGACGAAGAGCTGCTGTTGCAGAAGCAGCGCCAGGCCGAGGAAGAGGCTGCCCGCCAGGCTGCCGAGCAACAAAGGGCCGCGGAAGAAGAGGCTGCGCGCCAGGCGGCTGAGCAGCAGAAGGCTGCCGAAGAAGAGGCTGCGCGCCAGGCGGCTGAGCAGCAGAAGGCCGCCGAGGAAGAGGCTGCCCGCCAGGCCGCTGAGCAGCAGAAGGCCGCCGAGGAAGAGGCTGCCCGCCAGGCGGCTGAGCAGCAGAAGGCCGCCGAGGAAGAGGCTGCCCGCCAGGCCGCCGAANCAGCAGAAGGCCGCCGAGGAAGAGGCTGCCCGTCAGGCCGCCGAACAGCAGAAGGCTGCTGAAGAGCAGAAGGCTGCTGAAGAGCAGAAGGCTGCCGAAGAGCAGAAGGCTGCCGAAGAGCAGAAGGCTGCCGAAGAGCAGAAGGCTGCCGAAGAGCAAAAGGCTGCCGACGAGCAGAAGGCTGCTGACGAGCAGAAGGCTGTTGACGAGCAGAAGGCTGCTGACGAACAGAAGGCTGCTGAAGAACAGAAGGCTGCTGAAGAACAGAAGGCTGCTGAGGAACAGAAGGCCGCTGAGGAACAGAAGGCCGCTGAAGAACAGAAGGCGGGCGAGCAGCCCGCACCGACGGAAACCGCACCTGGGACCGAGCAGCAGCCCCAGACTGGCGAAGGCCAGCCGGTGCCTGGTTCGGAACAGCCGGCAACTGCCGAGCAGCAGCCGCAGCTTCAACAGCCGGCTCCGGAAGTGGTCGACACCCGCACCGAGGAAGAGAAGGTGAAGATCGCCGAAGACCCGGCGGCAACCGACGAGACCGTGGTTCTGCCTGTTGAAAACGGCGCGGCCGTGCTCGACAGCGACAAGGATGCCGACAACACCGGTGGCAACCAGGCACGCGAACAGCGCCAGAAGCTGCGCGAAGAGCTGCGTGCCCAGGAAGAAAACGTTGCGCCGCCGGCAGACGATGCCGCAGCTCAGGCTGCGATCGCTGCCGAAATCCCGGCCGACCTGCCGCAGAAGATCGAGGCGAATCTCAAGGAAAAGGGCACGCGCGTCGACGAGGCGCCGGTCTTCGTGGTGCCGGAGACGACCAACATCGTCAACAACACCGTCATCAACAACACGGTGATCAACAACAACACGACGGTCAACAACATCACCAACAACGTGACCGAAGTGAAGGTCGTGCAGGAAATCGATAACCGCGTCATTCTCGGCGTCGGCGACCAGATTTTCGTGCGCGGTGACGATCGCCCGCGCCTGCGTCGCGATGCGGAAGAAACCTACTACGATCAGCTTCCGCGTGGTCGTACCCGCGAAACGATCCTGCGCCCGGGCGGCTACCGGATTGTTACCGTCTACAATCGTTACGGCGACATTCTGCAGCGCTCGCGCGTCGATCGTGACGGCAACGAATACCTGATGATCTACGCGCCCGAGCGCGACGAAGGTCCACGTCCGGCCATTATCGACGTCGGCTACGAACTGCCGCCGATGCGCCTGCGCATCCCGGTACGCGACTACATCGCCGATGTTTCCGACGATCCGGGCCGCGACTACTACGACTTTCTGGCCGAACCGCCGGTGGAACGGGTAGAGCGCGTCTACACGATGGACGAAGTCCGGCACTCCGCTCGTCTGCGCGACAAGGTGCGGCGCATCGACCTCGACACCATCACCTTCCCGACGGGCAGTGCCGAGGTGTCGATGTCGCAGGCCAAGACCATGCGTAGTGTCGCCGCCGCCATGGAGAAGGTGCTGGCCAAGGATCCGGGCGAGACCTTCTTCATCGAAGGCCACACGGACGCCGTCGGTTCCGACCGGTCGAACCTGGTGCTTTCTGACCAGCGCGCCGAATCGGTGGCGTCGCTCCTGACCGAGGTCTACGGCATTCCGGCCGAAAACCTGGTGACACAGGGCTACGGCGAACGCTTCCTCAAGGTTCGCACCCAGGAAGCCGAGCAGCAGAACCGCCGCGTCACCATACGCCGCGTCACGCCGCTGGTCCGCCCGGTCGCCCAGCGTTGATCAAGCTTCGGGCAGGACTGCCTGTCTAATGCCGACAGCGCCGCGCACCTCATGAGGTGCGCGGCGCTGTCGTGTTTTGAATGCTGCGCGTTTCTTCAGATCCGTAACAGCTTAAGGACACACGCAGTGAAATCCCGCCTCGCAAAAGGCGGGTTTCTGTCGTTCCAATATTGTCTCAAATATTCATTTCCCGGATTGTCATGAAAACCGTCGTCTTACCGCTTCTCGCCATCGCCATGTTCGCCCAATCGGCCACCGCCGCGCCCGGGCTTGTGGAGCCGGATCTGCACCTGCCTGCCAATCCGGCCGGAAAGAGCGTCGCGCCGCGCGTCGCGATCACGCTCGATGCCTGCAGCGGCGCGACCGACATGCGCATCCTTGGCACGCTGATCGAGAATCGCATCCCGGCGACGATCTTCGTGACGGCGCGCTGGCTGAAGCGCAACGGGCTCGTCGTCGAGGTGATGAAGGCGCATCCGGACCTCTTCGAGATCGAGGATCACGGCGCCATGCATGTGCCGCCGATCGATGTGAAGGTCTCGGTCTACGGCCTTGCTGCGGCCGGCTCTGAAGCTGCGGTCGCGGCCGAGGTCGACGGTGGGGCGGCGGCGATCAAGGCGCATGGTTTGCCGGCGCCGCGCTGGTTTCGCGGCGCGACGGCCAAGTACACCCATTCGTCGATGAGCCAGATCCGCGCCATGGGCTATCGCATCGCCGGCTACTCGGTGAACGGCGACGGCGGCTCGCTGCTGGGTGCCGCCGTTGCCGAGAAGCGCATTCGCGCGGCCAAGGACGGAGACGTCATCATCGCCCATATCAACCAGCCGACCCATTCCGCAGGCGCCGGCGTCGCGCGCGGCATTCTCGACCTCAAGGCCAAAGGCTACAGCTTCGTCCGCCTCAACGATATTCCGGACGAAATGACTGTCGGCGCGACAAACTGACGGGCCGATAGGCTTATATCGGAAAATTTCCGAAGCGGTGAAGCAACCCGAAGCGCCGATGGCGTCGGTGCCAGCCGCACGAGCGGGCTGTGGAGCGGGCCGTTGGTCACTACCATGCTCGCCCAGTCAGCATGAACCGCTGCTCGACGCAAAACAGCGGTCTGTCGAAATCCGTTTTCCGTTGCTGGCGGCTCCCCATAGGCTTGGCGCGCTCTGCGCCCGGTCCTGGAGGGATGGATGAAACGTGTCGTCTTCGGACTCGTTGTTACGCTGCTGGTGCAGTTTTCCCTGCCGACGCGTGCCTATGGCGCCCGCACGCCATTGCCACCCCTCGCGCAGGTGCTGGAGCGCGCACAACAGGGCGATGCCGAGGCGCAGGTCGATCTCGGCATGCGCTACCAGACCGGCGAAGGTGTTGCCCGCGACGCCATGAAGGCGATCGGCTGGTATGGGAGGGCGGCCGAGAGCGGCAACGCGAAGGCGCAGTTCTATCTCGGCACCATCTACTTCAATGGTGCCGACGGCGTGAAGCAGAACTATGCCGAGGCGCTGCGCTGGTTTCGACGTTCCGCCGACCAGAAGACGCCGGCCGCCCAATACAATCTCGGCGTTCACTACGAACAGGGATTGGGCGTCGCCAAGGACGAGGCGCAGGCTGTTGCCTACTACCGGCTGGCAGCGGACCAGGGCTACGCCGCGGCCCAATACAACCTCGGCCACATGTTTCAGGAGGGGCGCGGCACGACGCGCGATCCGGTCGCGGCCTTCGAATGGTATCGCAAGGCGGCGGAGCAGGGTCTGGTTGCGGCCATGCACAATCTGTCGATCGCCTATTTTCAGGGGCAGGGTACGCTGAAGGACGATGCGGAGGCATATCGATGGACGTCGCGAGCGGCGATCGCCGGGGAGCCCCGTGCACAGTACAATCTCGGATTCCTGTACGAGAAAGGAGCCGGCGTCGAATCCAACCTTGCCGAAGCGCTGCGTTGGTATCTGCGTGCGGCCGAGCAGGGGAACATGGACGGGCAAGCCAATGCCGGCCGGCTCTATTTCAACGGCGAGGCCGGGCGGGTCAACGCCAGGGAGGGCATTCGTTGGCTCCGGCCGGCTGCGGACGCCGGCAACAGGGACGCGCAAAACATGCTCTGCAGCGTCTACGTGCGCGCCTTCGGCGTCGGGCGCGACGATTGGGAGGCAGTGAGATGGTGCCGCAAAGCGGCCGATCGGGGCATGGTCTCGGCGCAGGTGGATCTGGCGATCCTCTACATGCTGGGGCGAGGCGTCGAGAAGGACGAAGCTCAGGCATTCCAGTTGTTCCTGAAGGCGGCAAGGCAGGGGAACCCACAGGCCCAGGTAAATGTCGGCCTCATGTACTTGAAGGGTGAAGGCGTCGCCGAAAACTACGCGGAAGCGCACCATTGGTTCCTGATGCTCGCCGATCGCGGAGATCCCAAGGGGCAATTCAATCTGGCGGCCATGTACGCCAACGGTCAGGGTCTCGAGAGGAACGTGAAGGAAGCGGCGCGGCTCTACAGGCTTTCTGCGGATCAAGGCTATGCCTTGGCCCAGTACAACCTTGCAATGGCCTATCTCAACGGCATTGGCATTGAGATCGATGCTGTGGCTGCTGCCAGATGGTTTCGCAAGGCTGCCGAACAGGGAAATCCCGACGCGCAATTCAATCTCGGCATCGCCTATGCCAGAGGAAGCGGCGTGGAGCAGGATCTTTCAGCTGCTGCGAAATGGTATGCCAAGGCGGCCGGACAAGGCATGCAGAAAGCGCAGCAACTGCTCGACGGGTTGCCGAAAGCGTATCGTGACGCGCCGAAGGGTGATCCCTGACCTTTGGTCAGGAAGGCGTGTTCTTGCGCTGCAGCCCCGTGATCTTCTCGACGAAATCCGCGATGGCTGTTGTGTCGTCGAGATCGAAGACCGGAAGATCGGTGCCCGCGACCGGATGATCGGCGGCGATCGCGCAGATGTGCGGATCGGTGGGGGCGAGCGGCTCGCGGTTAGCCGATTCCAGACGGCGCGCTTCGACCTTCGGGATTGGCTCGCGCTTGTAGCCTTCCACCAGCACGAGATCGCAAGGAGCAATCCGCGCAAGGATATCCTCAAAGGAAGGTTCGGGCGCTCCGCGCAACTCGTGCATGATTGCGAAACGCGTGCCGGAGACGATCGTCACCTCATGAGCGCCGGCCTCGCGATGGCGGTAGCTGTCGGCACCCACCTTGTCGATGTCGAAGTCGTGGTGCGCGTGCTTGACCGTGGAAACCACATAGCCGCGCCCGGTCAGTTCGGTGACGAGCCGTACCATCAGCCCGGTCTTGCCAGAGTTCTTCCAGCCGGCGATGCCGAAAATCTTCATGGCGCTCATGCTCTGCTATCCTCAAAGAAACTCAACCATTGCTCCGCCTCGGTGAGATCCTCAGGCGTATTGACGTTGAAGAAGGGATCGAACGTGCCGTTCGGCGTCATGGTGACAGGAAAATCGACCGTTACCGAGGCATGGCGTTCGATGAAGGCGCGCACGCGGCGCTTCGGGTCGTTCGTCAGCCAGTGCTCCAGCTCGTCCGCGAGCGCGACCGGCCAGAGCGCAAACAGCGGATGCATCTGCCCGATGGATGCCGCAACGGCAATCTGCTGACGCTCTGTCAGGGCGCCGATCAGCCGCGCCACGAGATCATCCGGAAAGAACGGCGTATCGGTTGGAACGACCACGACATGGCTTGCGTCCGGCGCCGTTGCCGCGACGTGGCGCATGGCTGTCAGCACGCCGGCGAGAGGCCCCAGAAAGCCCGGTACCGTGTCGGCGACGATGGGGATATTGCCGTCAATGGGGTCCGCCGGTGCGGCGTTGAGGTTGACGGAGATGCCGGTGAGCTGGGCACGAAGCCGCGTGATGATGTGCGACAGCATCGTCTGGCCGCCAAGCTGAAGATCGGACTTCGGGCTTCCCATCCGGCGCGACAGTCCGCCGGCGAGGATGACGGCGGGCAGCGGTCCGCTGATCAGGGGCGAGGGGCTGGTTTCCGGCATCGGATGGCTCCTATTCCAGCGGGCCGGTCAGCGAGCGTTGGGCGACGGCCTTCCGGCCGCGCAGCGTCTCGCGATAGAAGGTGTAGAGGCCCGAGCCGATGATGACCGCAACGCCGACCAGCATCCAGTGATCCGGCACTTCCGCAAAGAAGAAGATGCCGATCGCGATCGACCAGATCAGGCTGGTGTAGCGGAAGGGCGCGATCACCGAAATATCGCCGGCGCGCATCGCCAGCACGATCGTCTGGTAGCCGAGCATCAGGAGCACGCTTGCCACGGCGATGTGACCGAAGGTCGTTGCCGACATCGGCTGCCAGCCGCCCATCGGCTGAATGAGGAGGGCGCCGACGATGGTGGTGACGAGGGAAGTCGACACGGTGATATAGAGCGAGGGCACGTCGTGGCCGATGCGACGGGTACAGAGATCGCGTGTCGCCGTCACGAAGACGCAGCCGACGACGGTAAGCGCCGCCGGCGTGAAGCCCTCGGGGCCGGGGCGCAGCACGATCAGTACACCGATGAAACCGGCGATGATCGCGGTCCAGCGCCGCCAGCCGACAGGTTCGCCAAGGAAAAGGGCGGCGCCGAGCGTAACTGCCAGTGGCAGGGCCTGCATGATCGCCGAGGCATTGGCGAGCGGGATCTGGCCGAGGGCCGAAATATAGGTGACCGAGG
>NZ_JAEPRP010000202.1:0-12168 GCF_016652895.1 Ensifer sp. SSB1 | reverse complement strand
CGTTGCCTTGCGGATCACGCCGTACAAGCACCGTCCAGTCTCCCGGTGCCGGTGCGTCCATCGAGCGCTTGCAGCGAAGCAGCCAGACGTCTTCGGCCAGCGGTCGCATGGCGAGCATCGCGCCGGTGCCGAGCGCACCGTCGAAGCCGCCGTAGAAGACGCCATTGGTGGAGGCGATATCGAGATGGGCGTCGAGTTCAGCCGAATGGTAGCGGCCGGCGATATCGGGAAGGGCCGTCCCGGAGACGCGGTCCGCGCTCACCGTCAGATTTTCGCGAGGCCGTTCCATGCGTATCGAAGCGCGCTGCGGTGTCAGGGTCACTGCGGCCGAGCGGGCGCTGCCGTCGGCGCTGACGGAAAGCGTTTCGGGAGAGGTCGCAAACCGCAGCTCGACGCGGGTCGGTCCGGCAGCTCTGGCAACCAGGGCGAGGCCCGTTTCCGGATCGAGATAGCTTCCGGTGTCCTCAGCGTCCCAGCTTCCGGATGCGGCCTCGGCATCCGTGTGGCCGAGAGCGACCTTCATCAGCGCCACGGCCGCCGCATGGGCATCGCCTTCGTGATTGAACATTACCACGACCGAGAGGCGTTCTGCGGGGGCATAGAGCCTGCGGCAGCGGAAACCGCGGAGCGCGCCACCGTGGCCGCTGATGACGGCATCGCCGATCGTCTCGTGTGCGAGGCCGAAACCGTACGGTGCCGGGCGGCCATCCGCATAGGTCTGCGGGGCAGCGAGGCGGCGGTAGAGCCCGTCCGCATCGTCACGTGTCCTGTCGACGAAACGCTCCCAGGCCAGCATGTCGTCAAGCGAGGCGGAAACACCGGCGTCGCCTGCCCAGTAGATGCGGTTGAGCGCCTCGAAATAGCCCGTCGTCTCGTTACCCTCGTAACCGACGATACCGTCCGGCGGCAGGCTCGTGTCCGGTGTCAGGGCGGCGGTCTGCATCGCCGCAGGATCGAAGACCGAGCGCTGATAGAGTTCCGCCATCGAGCGGCCGGTATGCTCCTCGATCAGGTCGGCGAGAATGCGGAAGTTGCCGTTGGAATAGGAATAACGGGTGCCGGGCTCGAAATGCGTCGAGCGCGCCTTGGAGAGCAGCGGTCGGGCATCCTCGCGCCGGAAGATGCCGTCGTGGCTGGCGCCTTGGAGCACCGTCAACGCCCAGTAGTCACGAAGTCCGGACTGGTTGTGACAGAGGTGCGCAGCGGTCGGACGCGTGCCTTCAAGCAAGGGCAGATAGGCGTCGAGTGCGCGGTCGAGCTTTTGTGGATGGCCGATCGTCTCCAGCAGAACAGCGCAGGTCAGTTGCTTGGTGACCGAGCAGATCGGGATCCGCGTCGCCATCGTCATCGGCTTGCGGGCCGCCAGGTCGGCATAGCCCCAGGCATGCCGGAAGAGGACCTCGCCATCCCTGACCACGCCGGCAACGCCGCCCGGTCCCGGGTAGTGTTGCGGCAAGGCCGCGATGGCGCGTTCAAGGACGGAAAGATCAGGAGTGTTCATGGCGCTGAAGGATCGATCGGACGGAGGGCAGGGGGCGAATTTACATCGTTCGTATCGCCCCCTCCTTCCGCATGCAATGCCTGCGGCTCCACGGTCGTATCAGCCGGCGCCTGCCTGCGCGTGATAGAGGCGGCTATAGGCGCCCTTGGCGGCAAGCAGCGTGTCGTGCGGCCCCTGCTCGCGAATGCCGCTGCTGTCGACGACGACGATGCGATTGGCATCGCGGATCGTCGCCAGCCGGTGCGCGATGATCAGCGTGGTCCGGCCTTTGGAGAGTTCGGCCAGCGACTGCTGGATCGCCCTTTCCGTTTCGGTATCGAGCGCCGAGGTCGCTTCGTCGAGGATGAGGATCGCCGGGTTCTTGAGGAACATGCGGGCGATTGCGAGCCTCTGCTTCTGCCCGCCGGAAAGCTTTACGCCGCGCTCGCCGATCACGGTGTCCATGCCCTCGGGCAAGGCCTGGATCATGCCATCGAGCTTGGCACGCCGCGCGGCATCCAGGATGTCCTCTTCGCTGGCCCCGAGCCGTCCATAGGCGATGTTGTCGCGGATGGTGCCGGCAAAGAGGAACACGTCCTGCTGAACGATGCCGATCTGGCCGCGCAGCGACGAAAGCGTGATGTCGCGGATGTCGGTGCCATCGACCGTGATCGAACCTTCGCTGACCTCGTAAAAGCGCGGCAGCAACGAGCAGATCGTCGTCTTGCCGGCGCCCGAGGGGCCGACGAAGGCGATGGTCTCGCCGGCATGGATCGTCAGGTCGATGTTCTGGATGATCGGCTTTTCGGCGCTGTAGCCGAACGAGACGCCGCGATAGATGATGTCGCCCTTGAGGCCGGCGACGTCGGCAGCACCCGCCCGGTCCTCGATATCGGGTTCGGTCTCCATCAGTTCGAGGAAGCGTTTGAAGCCGGCGATGCCCTTGGGATAGGTCTCGATGACCGAATTGATCTTCTCGACCGGGCGGAAGAACACGCCGACCAAAAGCAGGAAGCTGACGAAGCCGCCGTTCGTCAGTTCGCCCGTCAGCACGAAATAGCAGCCGGTGATCATCACGATCAGCTGCGTCAGCCGCATGCTCATGTAGCTGAGCGACGTGCTGGCAGCCATGATGCGATAGGCTTCGAGCTTGGTACGGCGGTAGTTCTGGTTGTCGGTCTCGAACAGGCTGCGCTCATGCGCCTCGTTGGCGAAGGCCTGCACCACCCGCATGCCGCCGACATTCTCCTCGATGCGGGCGTTGAAGTCGCCGATCCGGCCGTAGAGGCTGCGGAAATTGCGGGTCATTCGCCCGCCATAACGGCTGGTGACCCAGGCCGTCAGCGGCACCACGGCGGCGGTGATCAGCGCCAGCTGCCAGTGCACCATCAGCATCAAGAACAGCGCGCCGATGAAGGTCATGATCGCGATGAACAGGTCTTCCGGCCCGTGGTGGGCGACTTCGCCGATTTCTTCCAGGTCCTTCGTCAGGCGGCCGACCAGATGGCCTGTCTTCTGGTTGTCGAAGTACGAGAAGGAGAGCTTCTGCAGATGGTCGAAGGCCATCCGTCGCATGTCCGTTTCGATGTTGATGCCCAGCATGTGGCCCCAATAGGTGACCGTCGCCATCAGGCCCGTATTGAGCAGATAGACGAGCAGAAGGCCGGCTGAGGACAACAGGATCAGCGTCCATTCCTGGCTCGGCAAGAGCTGGTCGACGAACAGCTTCACCGCGATTGGGAAGCCGAGTTCAAGCAGGCCGGACAGTACTGCGCAGGAAAAATCGAGAATGAACAGGCCGCGATAGGGGCGGTAAAACGCGAAGAAACGCTTCAGCATGGAGGTGCACTCACTGGGGGGCGGCGACCAAGGGTCGGTATAAATATGAATTCCAATGTCATGTTTTGTGCCGGAAACCAACCCAGAAAAGCGGAAAACCGTGTCGTGTATTTGACGAGGGCGACATCTTCCGTCTCGTAAAAGGTCAATCGGCATTTGTCGGGGTCGGCGGGAAGGAAACGTTAACCATAAGCTTCGTAGAAAAGGAAATCAGCAGAGTGCTTCGCCTTCGATCGGGGACATCGGAGGCGTGTGGGGCGCTCGACATATCGACAAGCGTGAGGCGTCTTCATGCGTTCGCGTCAACGCACGAAGCTCTAGGGGGCGAATGAGACGATGGCAGCCAATCAATCAGTAAAAGCCACGGAATCCGATGTGAGTACGATCGTTCCGTTTCCGGTGGCAAGGAGATTGACCGCCATCCGCACCGCCGCCGCCGAGCTTGAAGATCTGCATGGTGCCGAAGCCCTGCAATTCTGGCGCCGCCGCTGCCGCGCTCTTGCCGACGAATTGTTTGCCTGCGGCTGCTCGGAAGACGAGGTTCGCCGGCAGGTGATGGACTTCCAGGGTGAGGTTCAGGCCGAGCTACAGCACCGCCACCTCTCGCGCGTCTCTCAGGGCGTGATGAGCCAGTAACGGCTCGTCAGTTTATCGGCAGTTCCGGATCCCAGGTGAAGAGTTCCTTTGCCCGCGCGATGCCGCGCAGCGCGAAACGGCCCAGCGACACCGCATGGACCTGATGTTCCGGCGGGCAGGCTTCTACGAAATCAGACGACATGATCATGTGCCGCTCGACTGAACGGCACATCGAGGAAATGCGGCTTACCTCATTGACCGCGGGGCCGACCACGGTGAAATCGAGGCGGGTCTGGCTGCCGATATTGCCATAGAAGACTTCGCCGATATGAAGCCCAAGATAGACCTCGGTGGTCGGCTTGCCCTCGTCCTGCCGGCGGGCATCGAGTTCCGCGAGCATACGGCGCAACTGCCGTTCGGCGGCGATTGCGTTGGCGCAGGCGGTTCCCGGATCGTCGGCATTGAAGATCGCCAGAACACCGTCGCCGATCAGCTTCAGCACGCTGCCGCCATGGTCGTGAATGGCGGTGATCACGGTTCCCGAATAATCGTTGAGAAGCGGGATGATCTCGTCGGGTGCCGCGGTGTCGGAGATGCGCGTATAGCCGCGCAGGTCGGAAAACCACATGACCGTTTCGATGCGCTCGGCCGAACCGCGGGCAATGCTGCCCTTGACGACGCGCTGGCCGGCGTCAGCGCCGAGATAGACATCGGCAAGCGTGCTGATGATGCGCACGCATGAGCCGGCCTTCACCGCCAGCGCAAGCGTCGGCAACAGGATCCGGAGCGCTGCGATGTCATCCTCGCTGAAGCCGCCGTCGCTCCGCGTCGTCCAATAGGAATAGAAACAGTCCATCTCGCCGACGCGGCCCTGGTCGGTGAAGTGGTGGATCATGCTGACGCAGTCGGTGTGGCCCTCGTCCTTCAGCCGGTCGAGGATGTTGTAGGTCGTGCCTTCGTCGGCGGAAAGCCGGATGCGGCGCTCGGCGGTCCGGTCGCGCAGCATGTGGTAGAAGATCGAGTTCTGCCAGTTCAGCAGCGCCTCGCCCGTGGTGGTCGAACCATATTGGATGACTTCCGGGGTGATGTCGCTTTCATCGTTCCACTGAAAGGCGCGTCCCTCGAATTCGGGGTGCAGCGTGTCGATCAGGCCGAGTGCACGGGCCAGGTCGAGACCGGCTGCCCGGCATTGCTCGCAGAAGCCGGCAAACAGCTCCGGCTCGTCCAGTCCCTTCAGGCCCTGTTCTGAAAGCCAGAGCACGATATCGCGTAGCTGTTGGTCGTTCATGGCGCATCCCGCTCGGCCGAGGTCGACTGCATGATGATGTGGTGCACCATCCATAGCCGAACCAGGGCTCAGAGCGAAAGATGCAGTTTGCCCGCCTCGCTTTCCGCCGGCACGGCGCAACAGATGAGCGCTTCGCCTTCGGCGACCGGGAAGGAGGGCTGCGAGGGATAGGTTACCTTGCCCTCCAGCACCGGTGTCCGACAGGTGCCGCAGCTGCCGTTGCGGCAGCCGTATTCCGGGTTCAACCCTCGCGCCTCCGCCAGATCGAGCAAGGTGCCTTCACCCGGCAGCCAGCGCGCCTCCTTGCTCGACTTGGCAAAGACGACGTGAACGGGGGCACTTGCCGCCGGTTCCATCGCCGGGGCAGAACCGCCGTCCGGCCGCCGGGTCAGCGACGACAGCCCGAAGGCTTCCGCATGGATGCGGGCATCGGCGATGTTGAGCGCACGCAGACCGTCATAGAGCGCCTGCGTGAAGGCTGCCGGCCCGCAGAGATAGAAGTCGTAGTCGTCGAAGGGCAGGGTTGCCTTCAGGTGGCTGAGATCGATCCGGCCGGCGACGTCATAGTCCTGTCCCTCGGTCGCGGTCTCCGGCTGGCTGAGGGCGCGTATGAAACGGATATTGCCTTGGCCCTCCTCGACCAGTGCGGCGATCTCCCGGTCGAAAGCGCGCTCCTCACGCGTGCGGGCGGCCTGGAAAAGCCAGGTTGGACGGGTGCGGCGCTTGCGGCGCCCCTCGTGGACAATATGCTGCAGCATCGCAATCATCGGGGTGATGCCGACGCCGGCGCCGATCAACACCGCCGGACGCCGCTGCGTGCCATCGATGGTGAAGCTGCCGGCCGGCGCGCGCGCCTCGATCCGGTCGCCCGGCTTCAACTCGTGCAGGTGCTGAGAGACGGTGCCGTCCTTCTTGACGCTGATGCGATAGAGCGCATCGGTCGGGGCGGAAGAGAGCGTATAGCTTCTGACAACAGCCTTGCCGTTTGCATCGATCTTCAGCCGGATTGGCAGGTGCTGGCCGGCCTGATGCGCCATCAGGCCGAGACCATCGTCAGGCGCGAGGTAGAGCGAGCGGATCGTCGAGCTTTCCTCTTCGATGCGCGCAACCCGGAATGGCCGCCATTCCTCGGCCAGGGCTGCGGCCTGCAGGCGCACCTTCGCCTGTCCCCAATCGCCCAACGTCAGCAGACTGGGCGACCAACCGCCCTCCTCGAAAGCCCAGCGAAGCGGCAGGCCATCCTGGCGATAGACGACCCGTTCTGGCCGGAATCGCCACAGGCGTTCTGCGCCCTGGAATGCGGCGACCTCGGGCGAAGACAGGATGACCTCGGCGCTACCGGTCAGCTGCAGCATGTCGCCGGTCGCAAAGTCCACAAACAGCAGGCCGGCGCGCGGATTGACCATGAAGTTGCCGAGCGTGTTGAAGAACAGGTTGCCGGAGAAATCGGGGATCGTCAGCACGCCGTCCTCGCCGATCTCGACGAAGCCGGCCTTGCCGCCGCGATGGGAGACATCGACCTGCCGCTCGCCGGTGTCAAGATCGACATAGGAGGCGACGAAGAAGGTGTCGGCATTGGCGATGATCGTCCGGGCGCGCTCATCGAGAGCCGCGCTGCGGATCGGCCGTTGCGATGCCGGTTGATGAGGATCGCGGGAAAAGGAAAACTGCCGAAGCTGGATATATTGCGGGCAGTTGCCGAAGCTCTGGCGTACGCGAATGGTGAAACCGTCGTCGCCATCGCGCAGGATCGCGCCGTTGAGCCGGTTCCGACGCCGGGTTTCAAGCTGGATTCCAAGCATGCCGATCGAGTGTGCATCTTCCATGCCGGCATCTGCCGGATCATCGGGATCACGAGGTAGACGGACGTCAAGGTTCCAGGCATCGGGTGCCTGCATGAAGCCGGGGCCTGCTGCGCGCATTGTCGCCCAGACGTCGCCCTTGGCATCGACGGCGCCGAAGACGGCGAACGGCAGCATCGGGAAAAACTGCTGGTGCTGCTCGGGCATGAAGCTGCGAACGAAATTGCGCCCCGTCGCGTCCATGCGCTCGGCGACGCCGAGGCTGCGCTGGATCGCGAGCTCGCCTTCGTGCCAGGGAGAGTCCGGCCGCTTCTGTTGTGCATTGTCCGGCATGATCTGAAACCTCGTTGGGGGAAGGCCCGGGGCACCGTGGTCGCCCCGGGCCGGTTCATCAGGCGGCGAGGCCGACGGCCGTCTTCTGGAAACCGACGAAGCCGGGCAGACGCTCGATACGGGCAAGCCAGGCGCGGACCTGGGGGTAATCGGAAAGATCGACATTGCCTTCTGGGGCGGCGGAGACGTAGCTGTAGAGGGAAACGTCGGCGATGGTCGGCCGGGCGCCGAGCAGGAAGTCGCGGCCGTTCAGTTCCGCATCGATCTGCGCCAGAACGCGATGCGCCCGGGCGATGGCCTCTTCCGCCTGCAGATTGGCACCGAACACCGTGACGAGCCGGGCAGCCGCCGGACCGAAGGCGATATCGCCGGCGGCAACCGAGAGCCATTTCTGCACCTTGGCGGCCAAGGCCGGATCTTCCGGCAGCCAATCGATGCGGCCGAGCTTCTTGGCGAGATAGACGAGGATGGCGTTGCTGTCGGCAATGACGGTGCCGTCATCGTCGAGAACCGGAACCTGGCCGAAGGGGTTCAGCTTGAGGAACTCCGGCTCCTTGTGCGCCCGGGCCTTGAGGTCGACGTCGACCAGTTCGTGCGGCACGCCGAGCAGCGACAGGAAGAGCTGAGCCCGATGCGAGTGGCCGGACAGCGGATGGCGATAGAGTTTCATTGGAAGATGTCCCTCGAAGAGCGTGAGAACCGTCGCGGCCCTCCGACGGTTCGGGATGAACCGCCTTCGAGATCAATCTATGACTTTCCAGTTTTTGGCAGTAGAGTGCGGAATTGATAGTCTGATTCCCGTTTTTTGGAAGGAAACATGGATCGTCTCGACGCCATGGGGGTTCTTTTGACCGTCGTCGACAGCGGCAGCCTGTCGGCGGCCTCGCGGCAGCTCAAGATGCCGCTTGCCACGGTTAGTCGGAAGGTCTCGGAGCTCGAGGCGCATCTGGGCGCCCAGCTGATCACCCGCACGAACCGCAAGATCCTCTTGACCGAAGCCGGCCGCGCCTATGTCGAGGCCGCCAAGGAAATCCTGGCGCGGGTCGAGGAGGCGGAACGAGTGGCTGCCGGCGAATACAGTGCCGTGAAGGGCGATCTGACCATCTCCGCCCCGATCGTCTTCGGCCGCCTGCACGTCCTTCCCGTCGTTGTGGACTTCCTGAAGGCCCATCCCCAGATCGACATGCGGCTGGCGCTGGGTGACCGATTTGCCAATCTCGTCGACGACCACATCGACGTGGCGCTCCGCATCGGCAATCTTCCCGACAGCAATCTGGTGGCGACCAAGCTCGGCACGGTCCGCCGTGTGGTCTATGCAAGCCCGGACTATGTGGCGCTGCACGGCGTGCCCGGCCATCCGAACGCGCTCGCCGAGCACGACTGCATCACCTTCGAAAACGTCACCGCCGCCCATGTCTGGCGCTTCCTCGACGATGGGCGCGAACTGGCGGCGCCGATCCGGTCGCGGCTGATCGTCAACACGGCGGAATCGGCAGTCGATGCCGCCATCGCCGGCCTCGGCCTGACACGGGTGCTTTCCTATCAGGTGGCGCGTCCGGTCTCTGAAGGGCTGCTGGTCCCTTTGCTGGAGGTGTTCGAGCACCCGCCGTTGCCGGTGCAGCTGGTTTATCTGCCGCAGGGCCTGGTGCCCATGAAGCTCAGGGGCTTCGTGGATTTCGCGGCGCCGCGGCTGCGCGGGGTCCTGCGCTGAAGCGCGCTACGCTCTTTGCGCTACACAGACCAGCCGCCGGTTCCGCGCCGTCTTCAGTCCCCTTGCGGACGCTCGCCGGCGGTTGGTCGGACATGGCGCGCATAGGTTCTTCCAACGCGAATTTCGCTGCCGTCGGAGAGGAGAGCGATGAGGGCTGCGAAGGGGGCCTGTTTCAACCCGACGATACAGTCACGTCGCACGATCGAGCTGCGGTGAAGCCGTAGAAACGCCGCCGGGTCGAGGCGGCGTTCCAGCGAAGCCAGGCTTTCGTGATGCAGATAGGACCGGCCTTCGATGTGGATGCGCACATAGTCGCGCTCCGCCTGGAAGCGCACGACCCGGTCGAGCGCGATGCGAACGAATTCCCCGCGGGATTTGATCCAGAGATCGGCCGATTGGGTTTCGTGTTTGCGCAGCGCCTGCCGTAGAGACTGCACGGTTTCATTCAGCTCCATCACGCGCTCGCTGCTGGTCCGTGCCGCGATCGCCACGCGTGCCCGCTCGATCGCGGTGCGCAGGCGGCTGGTCTCGATCGGCTTGGTGACATAGTCGACGGCGGCCGCTTCAAAGGCGCGAAGCGCATAGTGATCGAAGGCGGTCACGAAGACGACCGCGGGCGCGTTGCTGCCCACCTGCTCCAGGATGTCGAAGCCGGTGCCGCCGGGCATCTGGATATCGAGCAGGATGACATCCGGCTGCAGTTCGGCGATCAGGCTGCGGGCCTGCTGGACGTTTCCGGCCGTTCCCAGCACTTCGACACCTGGCAATGCGCCGAGCAACCGCAGCAAGCGTCGCCTGGCGAGCGGCTCATCGTCGATGATGAGGACCGAGAGAGGAATTGTCTGTATTTCGTTCATGCAAGCCTCAGCGGCATTGTGATTGCAGCTCTGAAACGCCTCGGCGTCACGAGCCCGGATACACAGGCGCCGACCCCGGGAAAGCGCGCCTGGACGCGATCGGCGACATTCTTGAGGCCGATCCCGGTGCTGGAGGTCTGGCGTCGCACCGCATCGGCCTCTGCAGCGATATCGTTCTCGACGGTGATTTCGAGGGCGTGGCCGACCTTGGCCGCGCTGATGACGATCTCGACCTGTTCGGGCGAACGGCCCACACCATGCTTGACGGCGTTTTCGATGAGCGGCTGCAGGATCAGGCTCGGCACCAGTGCCTCTTCTAGGCCGCTGGCAATCTCCATCCTGAGCTTCATCCGGTCGGAGTAACGCTCGCCTTCGATGTGAAGGTAGCCGGCTTGCAGGGCAAGCTCATCCGCAAGCCGCACGTCGTGCAAGGGATCGAGTTCCAGCGTCGTGCGCAGAAAGTTCGAAAGCGACATCACCATGCGGGTTGCCGCAACGGTCTGTCCTTCCTCGATCAGCCCGGTGATGGAGTTCAGCGTGTTGAACAGGAAGTGCGGATTGACCTGGTAGCGCAGCGCCCGCATTTGCGCGGCGAGTGCCTCTTCGCGCGTGATCGCCAGGCGGCGCTCGCGTTCGCGCAGCTCGAAACTGTAGAGCAGTGCGACGAAGAAGAACGACCACCCCACGAACGTCGCCATGCTGTAGACGAGCGTATAGCCGATGCTGGTCCAGTCGACCGTGATCGGATCGGGGCGCAGGATGAGAAGATAGAGCATGAAGTCGACGCCGGTATTGGCAAAGGCGGCCACGAGGGACGTCGCAAAGCCGACGACGATCTTGATGGCGATGTGCTGATGCCGGACGCTGAACATCGCCGCAGCGATGCCATAGGAAAGCGTCATGCCGCAGATCATCAGCAGCAGTTTGCCCGGCGCCGACATGATTGGATCGATCCCGAGTATGCCCCACAGGATGCTGCTGATGAGGAATTCGACGAACCAGTAGAGGAAGCCGAGCCAGAGCGTTGCGCGCCGGACGCTGGCGACATAGGCGCTTTCGTCCGCTGATTTCGGTTCATCCTCTGGTTTCATGCCATTTTTATGGTTCAAGCGGGCGCCGATGTCGATTGCCGTTCGTCGGCGAATTCGAGCCGTTTGCAGAAAGCCCCGGCGCTTCGGTCGCGATTGCGCGCCGTTCGCGGGATGCGAGTGTCGGTTGGCATGCGCGGTTGCTGCTTCGAACCAGGCTCAGGGCATGGGACCCGCAAGGGCCTAGGGCAGATGCGCGACACCGGCACGGAGCCACAAGTCCGGATGTGAAGGGCCCACTTTCGGGAAACGCGCATTGATGCGGTCGGCGACGTTCTTGAGCCCGGTGCCGTTGCCGGCTGAAGGAAAGCATCGCCCGGTGAACACCTGCGGCATACTCCGCTTCAGCCGTTGAAACCGTGCCATTCGTTCGTGCCATGCAAGGTTTTATCCGCCAGGGCGGTACGCTTGTCGATTGACGCTCGTCGGCAAAATCAAGCCGTTTGCAGAAAGCCACAGCCCTTCAGCGCTGCAACTTGCCGTTTGCAGAAAGCCGAATTCTCCCTCTTCGCGAGCTTGCTATAGCCGGCCCATGACCCGCGCCTTCCCGGCGAATCCGTTCGCTTGGGAGTGGCGCGCCCATCGATGCAAAGGAAAAGGGGCAGACATTGAATACCTGTGCGAAGGCGGACGTTTTGAGGATCAACCTTTTGAGCTCGACCGCGCTCGGCCGGGCCGGCCTTGTCTCGATGCTGCTGGCGGCGGCGCCGTTCGCAGCGTCGCCGGCAAAGGCGGCCGGATTGCTGGTTCCAAACGACACGACGTGGTCCAGCGACCATACGATCAACGGCAATCTCGTGATCCGCGGCGGGCCTGGCGGCGCGACGCTGACGATCAACAATGGCGCCAAGGTTGAAAGCACCGATGGCTACATCGCAGACAGTCGCGGCAGCATCGGCACGGTCGTCGTCTCCGGACCGGGCTCGACCTGGGACATCGTCGATGCCAATCCCAACGGCGACCGCATGCTCTTCATCGGCGGCTTCGAAGGCGGTATCTACGGCGGCAAGGGCACGCTGATCATCGAGAACGGCGGCAAAGTTTCTGCCAAGGAGACCTATGTCGGCTCCCTGCAGGAGGGTGATGGAACGCTTGTGGTGCGCGGCGCCGGCTCCATTCTTGCCACCGACTATCTCGGCATAGCAGTTGGTGGGCTGACGCTTAACACCGCCGCGGCCCGGTTCGAGGATGGCG